>NZ_JASBSF010000309.1 GCF_030149085.1 Microbacterium sp.
GGGAATCGCCGGGGACGTATTCGCGGATGGCATGGAAGGAGATGTCGGAGTCGACGATGAGAGACGAGGGATTGCCCTCGAGATCGCGGACGAAGCCTGTGGCGGTGCTGGGGATCACCGTGGTCACCGGGTGCACGTACAGGGTGTGGTGGTCCTGCCACGCTGTCTCACGTCGCAGCAGTCCGAGCGGGTCCCCGCGGACCGTGCGGGCTGGGCCGATCGCGATGACACCGCGGCGGTGGGTGGGAATGGCGACCTGTTCGCTGAAGACTGCCCCGGGCCGCAGCAGGGGTACGGCTATTTCGACAAGACCTTCGCCGACGGGGACGTCGACGACCCCTGGGAGGGCGAGTCGACGCCCGATGTTGGTCACGGTGATCGCGCCGCTGACCTCGGCGCCGGCGACGACCCGGTCATGGGCGAGCGTGAGGTCCACCTCGTAGGCCCGCGCGCCGAAGAGGAACACCGAGGCGAGCAGCAGAAGACTGAGAGCGATGGTCCCGGCGGCGACGAACTCGATCCAGCCGAGGATGAGTCCGGCCGTGAGCCCGACCACGGCGGCGGCCACCAGCATCCACCCGCCAGCGGTGACCGTTTCGGTCACCGCCCGTGTCGCGCGCGTGATCGTCTGCCTCAGCCGCCGCCAGAACTTGATTCCCTGGACGACGACGACCGTCGTGGCTCCCCCCGTTGCATAGCGCGTTCGAGTGGTGGACCGGCCGGTCGATCCACTCGTTCGCGTGATCCGGGAGTCGGTGTGTGAGCTCACGCGGACTCGCGCTGGCTGGGCGGCACGGTGTCCAGAAGCACCTGTCCGATGACGGCGTTCGCGGTGACCCCGTCGAATTCCGCCTCGGGGTCGAGGATGAGGCGGTGGGCGAGGACCGGCTCGGCCAGCGCCTTCACGTCGTCGGGGGTGACGTACGAGCGGCCGTGGGCTGCGGCCCAGGTCTTGGAGGCCTTTGTCAGCGCGAGCGCGCCGCGCACACTCACGCCCAGGCGCACCTGCGTCGCGTTTCGGGTGGCTTCGACCAGGCGCGAGATGTAGTCGAGCACGAGCGGGTTGAGGTAGACCTCGCGGGCGATGTCGGCCATCGTCACCACACCCTGGGGGGTGATCACGGGGGCGACTTCGCGCTTCGCTGTTGCCGTCCCCTCGAGGATCTTGAGAGTGGCGGCGTGATCGGGGTAGCCGAGCGAGGTCTTGAGCAGGAAGCGGTCGAGCTGCGCCTCGGGCAGTCGGTAGGTGCCGGCCTGCTCGACCGGGTTCTGGGTGGCCACGACCAAGAAGGGGGTGCCGACCGGGCGGGTCACGCCGTCGACGGTGACCTGGCCCTCTTCCATGACCTCGAGCAGGGCCGACTGGGTCTTGGGGCTTGCGCGGTTGATCTCGTCGGCGAGGACGACGTTGGCGAAGATCGGTCCCATGTGGAACTCGAACTCCCCCTTCTTCTGGTCGTACACCGTGATACCGGTGACATCGCCGGGAAGCAGATCGGGGGTGAACTGGATGCGGCTGCTCGTGCCCTGAACGGTGCGCCCCATGGCGCGGGCAAGCGACGTCTTGCCTGTCCCCGGGTAATCCTCCAGCAGCAGGTGGCCCTCGGAGATCATCGCCGTGAAGGCCAGTTCGATGACGTGGCGCTTTCCGAGCACGACCTGTTCGACGTTGGCGACCAGGCTGTCAAAGGACTCCTGGAACCAGTTGGTCTGTTCGGCGGAGAGGGTCATGCGGATCCTTTCGGGCGTGCGGTGCTCACGGGGTGGTGCTCCCCTCTGTTCCGGAGTCAGCGGGCGGCGGATCCGGGGCGGTGCAGGTGAGGCTGTATGACTGCGTGCCGAGCGCTGACAGGGCAGCGGTGAACGCGACCGAGTAGGTCGCTCCCGTCGAGCCATCCTCTGACGTGGACGTCGAGTATTGACCTGCCTCAGCTGCAACGACGATCTGACCGGGCGAGACGTCGCCGCTGACGCAGGTCTGGGGGAACTCGATCCGCACCAGGTAGGCCGGCGATCCAGTAGCGGGGGAGATCGTCACGGGTTCGGAACACGTCTCGGTGCTACCCGCGAGACAGGCCTTCGCGGTCAGCGGCGCCGGCGCCACACCGTATCGGAAGGCATCGTCGAACGAGGCGATGGGAGTGCCGCCCGTGAAGAAGACGACCTCGTAGCTGCCGGTGGCGGCCAGCGCCGGGGCGCTGATGACACTCCATTCACGTACCCGCGCGTTGGCGACAGTGGAGTCGGCCGTGGCAGTGATCGAGTAGGTCGTATCTCCGGTCGGGGGAGGGATCGTCTCGCTGGGACGGACGGTGCCGCTGGTCCAGCTTGTCGTGCCGAACGACACTCCGTCGTACCAGGTCTCGGCACAGATATTGACCGTCGTCGCCTCCCATACCGTGCCGGCGAGCGTCGTCGAGAACGAGGATCCTGTCACCGACCCCGAGGGAGTGCATGTCGTGCCGGCCAGAACGGCCCGAGCCTTCACGGTGGCGCCCGTGCCGTTGGGCGTGACCGTCGCGGCGACCTGGATCTGCCCGCTGCCGTCGGTGCTCGCGGTGGCCGTCGGGTCGGTGATCAGCGGCGCACCGATGCCCCAGGCTTCGCCCGAGACCGAGGTCCCGTCCGAGCTGCCGCCGGCGACGACGGATTCGGGCGGCACCTCGAACCGGGTGACCGGGGTCGCAGTGACAGTGGTGGGGGTGTTCGACCCAACAAGGAACGCGGGGAACTCGACGCTGTTCTGTCCAGACGGGACAGAAACGGTGACGGTCTCGCCGACAGGGCTTGTCAGACGGATGGCGCCCGTGGTCGGACCGATCCCGGTCACGGTGATCTTCGCGATGAGACCATCGGGTGGGTTCGGCACAGGAGCCGCCTCGATCCCGCCGGGGGCGACGGGGGCCTGATACGCCCAGGCCACGATGCTCGAGCTGGTTCGCGATTCACCCGTGGAATTGACCGCCCACGCCTGGTACGTGACCTTCTCACCGTTGGTCGCCGAGATCGGGGCGCACTCGCCTGTGGCAGAGCAGGTCGTTTCAACACCGTTGCTCCCCGAGACTCGGTAGCCGCTCACCGCCGGGTACGACGTGGATTCGGACACCACCCGCAGGGTCACTGTGTCACCGGTGTAGTTGGTCCAGTTGATGCGTGCGGGATCTGCCGGCAGTCCCTGGAGGTCGAGGATCACGGTGCCGTCGCGATCCCCACTGGATACGCGCTGTTGCGCATCCTGCACTGAGAAGCTTCCGGTGCAGTCGGCCGCGCCTGGCGCATCGGAGGCCCAGCTCGCGGTCACCGCGGTGGCGCTGGCCTTTGTGAAGGTGACGTCGGGGCAGTTCTCGGGGTTTGTCACCGAGACCAGCGTCAGCGGCGTGCCGGGAAGCGGATTGACCTCGCCGGCCACGCCGATCACCTGGATCGTGCAGGATGTCGTGCCACCGCTCTGGGAGCACTGCTGCGTCGCCGTCCCGCCCTTCGGGAGGGTCGAAGGTGCAGGCCCGACCGTGAGTGCCAGGGTCGCTGCCGCGGCATCCGGGTGGCTGAGGATGCGCACGGTCACCGGCTCCTCACGGGCGGGCCGAGATGCGTCCTTCGCAACGATGGTCAGCGAGGAGCCGGACTGCGTCACCTCGAACTGATCGCCGGAGTACTCGATGCCGTACTCGACCGAGGCCCAGTCGGGTTCCCCGTTCCAGGTTGTCATCGACTGCAGGTCGTACACGGCTTCGGCGCCGGGGCTGACGCTGAGGGATGCGGCGCGCAGCTCCGGCTGCGGTGCCTTCGCAATGATCGAGACCCGCAGCGCGAGATAGGTGGGATCCTCCTGCGAGGCGAGTCGCACCGGCACGGTACAGGTGTCGGTCCAGGGGCCGCCGACGCCCGCGTCATAGCGAATCGTCGTGCCGCGCTCGAGGGAGCACTGCCCAGCCCGGGAACCGGTCGAGGTGACGCCGGCGCCGTCAACGACAAGCTCCTCTCCCCTGGGGACTGCCACGGCCTGCGCCATGTCTACGTCGACCGAACCCTCTTCGTTGACCTCGATCTGTGCGAACCCGGCACGAAGCGCCAGTTCGATGTCGTTGTCGCCGGGGATGCGGAGGAACCCGTAGGTGACAACCTCGGTCCCGTTGAAGGCGGTGCCCGAGAGCTGGAAGGGCACGAGTGTGGAGTCCTCGGGAATCTCTCCTGAGATCGACCAGCCCTGCGCGGTGAAGGCCGCCGAGTCGTCCCAGAGAGCCATCGTGAGGTTCGAGATGTCGCCACCGCTCCAGGTCACCCGGCCTGTGACGACATCGATCCCAGCGGGCAGATCTTCACGGGACTCGGCGGTCAGGATGGTGTCCTGCACGACCGGATAGTCGGGTACCGGAGTACGCACGACCTTGAGGACGATCAGTCCTTGCGCTGTGTCACCGCTGCGATTTCGTACGGTGTAGAAGAAGGAGTAGGTGCCCAGTTCCGTCCCCGCCGCGAGCACGACCTGCCCCGTCTCGGTATCCACTGAGGTCAGCATCGCCTCGAGCTTCGCGTATTCGTCGGTGTCAGGTTGGGCGTTGGGACGCACATCGACCAGTTGCAGCTCGCTCCCGGTGGGATCGACGTCATTGTCGGTCGGGAACAGCACGACCGTGTTGGACGCACCGGCCTGCGCCTGGGCGTAGTCGCTGTAGGTCACCGGGCTCGGGTCGGAGGCCTCGTCCAGGATGCCGATGCGGACCGTGGCGACGGCGGTCTCGCCACGGGAGTCTCGCACCTGGTAGGTGAAGGCATCCTGGCCGCGGGCGCCTGGGCTGCTCGTGTAGACGATCGCATTCGACTCGGCCGAGATCGCCGCCGAGCCCTGCGCGGGCTGCGTGACGATGCGGTCGAGAACCACGCTGTCGCCGTCGGGGTCGACACCGAAGCTGTCGAACGGGATCGACACCGCGCGACCGCTCAGCACCCGTCCCGAAAGGTCGGTGGGAAGGGGAGCGGTGTTCGTATCAGAGGGCAGCACCGTGATGAAGATGCGCGCACTGTCGGTCATCTCGGGGAACCCGAGGCGGAAGATCGTATACGCCACGGAATAGATGCCCGGCTCGGAGGGGGCCAGGTAACGCACCACCCGCGGTGTCGCGAAGGCGAGTCCGGCATCGGATTCGTTCACAACCTGGGATGGATCGATCGAGACAAGTGCGCCGGCGGGAGCGGTGTCGTTGGCCAGAACCGGGATGTCGATGAGGGAGCCGACGCGCACGGTGACAGTGTCATCGGTCGCGATCGGCGGCTTGGCGCTCGGGGACGGCAGCAGGATGACGGTCAGCTCGCCCGTTGCGGTGGCGTTCGGATCCCCGGTCCCGTCCGAGACCGTGTACCGGACTGTACCCAACTGCCCGGGCTGCCCGTCGGCGGTGGTACCGGACACGCGGATCAGGCTCTGTGCGACGACGTCCACGCTCAGCGAGGCGCCAGCGGCGGGCTCCGGGCGAAGATCGCTGACCAGCAGGACGCGCCCCGACGGGTTCTCGACCGCGGTGAGCACGTCGATCGAGGCATCCTCGTTCGGTCGGACGAAGGCGGTCAGCGGCGGCGTCGAGATGCGGACTTCCGCGGGATCGAGCACGGTAATCCGCACGGTCGCCGATATCTCGCCGGTGTCATCGCGCACGGTGTATTGCACGACATGCGAGCCCGGCTGGTCAGCGGTGAAGGTGAAGGAGAGCCCGGCGGAGTTCGGGACGACGGTGGCCGTCGAACCGTTGAGCGTCTTGACGGCGGTCAACGACACCGCGCCCTTCGTGCCGTGCACGCGGTCGTCCAGGGTGACCGACATCGGCAGACCGAGTTCCCCGGTCAACGCGAACGAGTCGGCGGACAGCTGTGGCGACGGGGTGACGGAGATGAACAGGGGCTGGCTCGATGACGCGCCACGGGAATCCGAGATGGTGACATCGACCTGCACGCTCAGCGCCGTCGTGGTGTTGGGATCCGGGTGCTGGTAGGTGACCGTGCCCGCAGGGTCGGCGGCGACCGTTCCCACGCCGGTGCCGTTGGTGGCGTCCGAGAGATAGACGGGGTCGCCGTCCGGGTCGACCCAGGCCTCCATCACGTCCACCGATACGGTACCGCCGGGCAGGACATCGGGCGAGGGCCACGTGGCCAGACATCCCGGGTCGCCACCGCACCAGATCGGCGCGTTGTTGACATCCTCCGGGACGACGCTGACGGTCACGCTGGCTGGCTCGGAGTTGAGACCGTCGGCCGTGGTCCCATCCGTCACCCGGTACGAGAAGGTCGCGGAGCCGGAGGCTCCCGCTGCGACCTCGATGACCAGCTGCTGACTCTCATTGGCAACACGGACGGTGCCGAAGGCCGGATCAAGCCCCGTCACCGACGAGCCGATGATGCTCAGGACATCCTCGTTGGGGTCGTGGTCGTTCAGGAGCACGGGCAGGACGACGTCCCGCCCCGCACGGACGCCGAAGGAGTCGGGCTCGGCGACCGGAGGTCGCGGGTCGAGGACTCGGTCGGGCGTCACATTCTGGTCCTGCTCCTGTTGACGGGCGGCCTCTTCGCTGCGCCAGGACTGCGACGAGGCGACCAGCGCACCATCGGGCAGCGTCCACACCCAGCCGGAGGTGGTCTCGTTGAGGATCGCCTGTCCGGAGTTGGCCGCGATGACCGGCGTCAGCTGCTCGTCCAGCGCGGCTCCGGCGTAGTCGAGGTCGGTGGCTCCGGACTCCGAGGACCACAGCGTGCCAGCTTCGGCGGTGAGCCATGCGCCGAACAGGACACCCCCGACGGAGGTCGGCTGCGCGGGCGCACCCTGGGCCTCGACAGTGCGCTGCGTGTTCTGACCGTCGAGGGCGACCGTCACCAGGCCGCTTCCGTCGGCGATCGAGATCTCGGCTGCGGACGGGTCTGGACTCTGAAGACGTGCGTTCTCATCGACATCGAGGAAGACCGGACCGTCGACGCCCTGGATCCACAGTGTTCCGCTGGCGGGCTCCAAGACGGCCCACCGCCCGCCGACCCGACTGAGCTGCACGTCGTCGGTGGCCGGGATCTCGACCTCCTCCTCGTCGGTGATCTCGCCCGTGGCGGCGTCCGCGGTGAACATCCTCCCGCTCGCGAGCGAGAGCGCCAGCACCGTTCCGGTGTCGGTCACGGTCACCGCATCAGCACCGATGCGCGGACGCGTCTGCCCCTGTTCGACCACGACGTCGGCGTAGGGGTCGATGATCGTCGCGGCACCGCCGGTCGACAGGCGGGCGGCGTAGACGTCGCCCGTGTCGGTCAGATAGGCGAGATAATCGCCCGCCGAAGACAGGTCGCTGGTTCCGGACGGGGTCGGCTGGAGGACGTCGGCGGCATCGGCGTCGATGTCGGGAGGTGAGGGGAGCGAGACATCCGCGTACTTGCTGTCGCCATCGGTGAAGACGAACAGATGCCCTTGCGTCTGGGCGAGTCTGCTGGGGTTCTCGACCTGCTTGACCGTGACGAGTTCGCCCAGTGCCGTGTTCACCCGTGCATAGTTCCGCCCGTCGCCGGTCTGCAGCGCCCACACGGACGAATCCTGCAGCGGCGTCTCCTGTGCATCGAATCCTGGCCAGACGGCTGCGGCCGCGACGACCAGGCCGACGACCGCGACCGTTGCCCCACCGGCCACGAGTGCGCGCCAGCGGGGCCCTGTCGGGTTCGTCGGGGTGGATGTCATCCGCTCAGAACACCCCCGTGAGAGCGAGGACTGTCACCGTCGCTGCGGCGCCGACCGCCACCGCGCCCGCGATGATCGTCGGGATGAGCCAGCGGCTGCGTGCAGGCCGTGAGGGCGAGGACCCGGCGAGCACTGTGCCGTCCAGGCTCACCCGGTGCGCGGTGGAGCGCGACGCGCGTTGCGGGCGGCGGGAGGCGTGCTCGACGGTGGGTCGGACTGGGCCGCGCAGCGAGTTGTCCTGGAAGTCGATCGCGGCTCCCGCGGCCGCCCACTCGTCGACGGCAATCTCGAGGGGTGTCGAAGGGAGCCCCATCTCGTGCTGGACGACCTGCAGCTCGTAGGCGAACTGCGCCGCCGAGGCTTGGCGCCGTGCGGGGTCTTTGCTCATCGACCGCTGCAGCAGCGCTTCGAGCGAAGCAGGCACATCCGATCGACCTATCGGGGTGTACTGAGCCTTGCGGATCCGGCCCTTGAGCTGATCCCGCCCGTTCTGCCCGCTGCCGGCGATCTCGAAGGGGCTCCGCCCAGCGAGCAGCGTGTAGATCGTCGCGCCGAGGCTCCACACCTCGCTGGGGATCGAGCCCGAAATCGATTCGTCGACGACCTCCGGGGCGCTCCACGGGACAGACATAGCGAAGACCTCACCGTCGCCGCGGGCGTTGATCGAGGCCGCGATCCCGAAGTCCGACAGTACCGGAGCCCCGAAGGCAGTCATGAGGATGTTCGAGGGCTTGATATCGCGGTGCAGCAGACCCGCGCGATGGGCGGTTTCGAGGGCAGACCCGATCTTCACGCCGAGAGCGACGATCTCGGCGACCGGTATGAGCTCGCGTCGATAGCGGTTGGTCATCGAATTCGGGCAGTGCTCCATCACGATGTAGGGGCGACCGTCTGCCGAGACGCTGGCCTGGTAGATCGTGAGGATGGAGGGGTGAGCGCTCAGGCGCGCCATGACGTCGGCTTCCGCGTTGAACATCCGCAGCAGGCCGTCGTCAACGATGTCTTGAAGCAGCACCTTGACGGCGACGGGGCGGCGAGGCATGTTTTGCTCGAACAGGAACACGTCGGCAAAGCCGCCGGTGCCCAGTGGTCTCACATAGGTGAATCCGCTGAGGATCGGCGGCGCCGCTGGTAGGCGCCCTGCCATTGTTTCCCCCTCGAAGTGAGCGCGGCACCGTCGGGTGTGTGTACCGCGTTCAACTGCGTGACTGCCCTTGTTCCCCCTGGCCGTTCGGATATTTCCTATCACATGCGGATCACGACTGTGCAACTCCGGCCGCGGGGACGGCCTTAGCGAGACAGAGTGACCTCGGCGATATTGCCGTCGCCGAAATCGACGCGGTCGCCGGGCGCTAGCGTTATCTCGCGATCGCGCACTTCGATCGTCGGGCCGTCTCCTACAGTGACGAATGTACCGTTGGTGGACCGGAGGTCCCGGAGCCGCAGCTGCACGCCCTCGGCGACTACCTCGGCGTGTGTTGCGGACACCTCGTGTCGCGGCGAAGCGAGGGCCACTGTCGTCGCGCCCGCGCGAGTGGGTGAGCGGCCGAAGACGACGGTCCCCGCGATGGGAATGAGTGGGCCATTCCTGAAGTGCAGAGCCAGGCGCGGCTCGACTCGGCGTTGCCCGATGACGGTGGCATCGTCGAGATCCTTGCGGGCGGCGGCCCGCGAACCGATCACCGTGCGGTCGTCGAGTTCGCCGTGCTCGGGCTCGGTGCTCGGCAGCATACCGGTCGCCCAGCGAGGCTCGGACGAGTGCTCGACAGCTATGTCGAGTTCCGGAAGTGGAATGCCCCAGTGGACCTGTTCGGTGCGGACGACCCCGCGCTCGACGGGTAGTCGCGCCGGCCCAGGGGGCTCTCCGCGCAAGCCGATCGTCAGCTCGGCGATCTGCTGCGTCGATGCTTCGACCCACGTGGCCGCACCCTTGCCCGAGTAGCGCTGTTGCTGGGAGCTGCCGACCGCGGCCCGTCCTCGCCCGCGTAGGGCGAGGGAGGCCGAGCCGGTCGAGGCGTCCAGCAGTTCGATCAGTGCGAAGTCGGGGATCACGCGCACCCCGCGGGTGACCAGGGCTTCGAGGATGCTCTCCAGCGTCGCATCCTGGGTTGTCATCGTGTGCCACAGCTCCAATGCATGGCCGGCGTCGGTCGCGATCGTCAGGACGAACCGATCGGTGATCAGACCCCAGGCGTCGCGATCGGCAGCCGCCGGGGTATAGCTGAACATGCGCACAGCATATTGCGCGCCGGTGCGGTCCACTTCGCGTCATCCACGGCATCGGGGGCTGTGCCATGCCGCATACGCTGGGATCATGACGATTCCCTCGGTGCAGCTTCTCGATGACAACCGCATTCCGCAGGTGGGCTACGGCGTGTTCAAGGTCCCGGCCGACGACACGCGTCGTGCCGTGCTCGAGGCGTTCGAGCTGGGCTATCGGCATATCGACACGGCGGCCATCTACGGCAACGAAGAGGGAGTCGGCGCCGCGATCGCCGAGAGCGGCATCCCGCGCGAGGACCTGTTCATCACAACCAAGCTCTGGAACGACCGCCACGACGGCGACGAGCCTCGCGCCGCGCTCGGCGAAAGCCTCGACAAGCTCGGCCTCGATGCCGTCGACCTCTACCTCGTGCACTGGCCGACCCCCGCGCGCGCCAACTACGTGCACGCGTGGGAGCGCCTGATCGACCTGCGCGAGCAGGGGCTGACGCGCAGTATCGGGGTCTCGAACTTCCTCGTTCCCCACCTCGAGCGCATCGTCGCCGAGACCGGCGTCAGCCCGGTGGTCGATCAGATCGAGCTTCACCCCGCCTATCAGCAGCGCGAGATTGTCGAGTGGGCACTCGCTCGCGGCATCCGGATCGAAGCCTGGGGTCCGCTCGGACAGGGCAAGTACGACCTGTTCTCGATCCCCGCTGTCGCGGACGCGGCGGCTGCCCATAGCAAGACCCCGGCGCAGATCGTGCTGCGCTGGCACCTCGATAAGGGCAACATCGTGTTCCCGAAGTCGGTGCGACGTGAGCGGCTGGCCGAGAACATCGACATCGTCGATTTCGCGTTGACGGATGCCGAGATCGCCGCAATCGATGCGATCGACCCGGGCGATGGTTCGGGGCGTGTCTCGGCGCATCCCGACGAGGTCAACTGAGTGCTACGCGTCAGATCCAGGTGGGCGACCAGTTGTGGAGTCGCCAGAAGTCGTAGGGCACGCTCGTCGCGGTGAGGATCGGATACCAGAACGCCGAAAGCACCAGAGCGACGATGAAGAAGACGGCAACCACCCGCTGGCCCGTCACGCGTCTTTCGGGACTGGCGCCGGCCGGATGGGCGAGATCACGCAGCGCAATCCCCAGGGCCAAGAGGAGGAACGGCAGCATCACGACCGTGTAGAACTGGAAGACCGTGCGCTCGGGGTAGAGAAGCCACGGCACCCAGGTGACGGCGATGCCCGTCAGAACGAAGCCCGAGGCGAGGTCCCGGCGCCGTATGAACCTGATGACGAGGTAGACGGCAGCTGCGACGGCGGCGTACCACACGAGCGGGTTCGGCATCGAGTAGATGTTCTGCACGCATCCCGAAGCCGCGGTGCAGCCAGCCTCGCCGAGAGCATCGCTGTGATAGAACATCGAGGTCGGTCTGGCAAGGAGCGGCCACTGCCATGCAGGGCTCGCGTAGCTGTGGCTTGCTGACAGCCCCACGTGGAAGCCGTACATCGACTGGTGGTAGGCCCACAGATTCTGGAGCGACAGTGGCGCCCACGACCAGAAGCCGGTTGCTGGCGAGCCGTCGACGGTGTGCCTGTCGTATCCGCCGTCGGTGACCAGCCACCCCGTCCACGTCGCGAGATAGAGAAGGAGTGCCGGCGGCACGAGCAGCAGGAACGTCACCGGTCCCTGGCGCACCGCGGCATCGGCGGGCCAATACTCGACGCCACGCCGGCGCCGCTCCAGGGCGTCGACGACGACGAGGTAGATGCCGATACCGGCAAGGACGTACAGTCCCGACCACTTCACAGCCGTTGCAGCTCCGGCGGCAAGCCCCGCTGCGACAACCCACGGCCTCGCCCAGAACACCGGACCCCAGCGAGATTCCGATTCAAAACGCCCGGCGGCTAACCGTCGGGGCCACTCCCGCTGGCGAAGCCATCGTCGATCCAGCAGCACGAACCAGAACGCCAGCAGGGTGAAGAACATGACGAAGGTGTCGAGCAACGCGACCCGGCTCATCACGATCGCGAGGCCATCGATAGCCATCAGCCCCGCTGCTGCCGTTGCCACACCGATCGACCGGGTGAGGGTGAGAGCAACGACGTAGAGCAGCAGCACGGCGAGAGTCCCGAACAGTGCCGTGGCAAAGCGCCAGCCGACCGACGAGTCGGCGCCGAACAGCGCCATCCCCGCACCGATGAGGAATTTTCCGAGGGGTGGGTGGACGACGTAGCTTCCTTCGTCGAGGAAGATGTCGGTCTCGCCGGCAGCGAATCGCGCGTCGGCTTCATCGGGCCACTTCGCGGCGAACCCCAGGTTCCACTGCGACCAGGCATCCTTCACGTAATAGGTCTCGTCGAAGACCAGTTCGTGCGGGTGCCCGAGGTTCCAGAAGCGCAGGATGCCGGCAACCGCCGTCACGACCGCCGGCACCGCGATCTGCAGTCGGGGGGAGACGGCGATCCGGGCGCTGACACGGTCGTACACCGTCGGACGCGCGGGGCTGTCGACGATGGTGGTCACGGTGACAGCCTATTCGGGCGGGTCTGTCAGTTCCGGCGGTTCCGAGGCTGCGGGAGGCGCCTCCGACGCTGCGGTCGGAGGACGGGGCGGATCGTCAGTGACACCGAGCAGAAAACCCGCGATCTGCAGTGCGGTGCCCTCGAGCACGGGTCCACTACCGAACGCCCAGTCGGCATCCGTCGCCCGAATCGTGTGTCCGGCCACGACTGCTCGACGTTCGAACTGACCGGCGCCCTGTGCGTACAAGGCGACAGCACCAGCGGTCATCGGGTCCACGACCAGATCGAGACCGAGGTCGCCCGCGATCCGGAGCGCTGCAGCGAGCGCTCGAGACAGTACACGGATGCCGCGTCGACGTGCGAGAACGGCAGCCCGGAAGCCTGCGACGGTTCGATCCGATTGACGCCAGGGACCCGCGAGTCCCGCGTCCACCGCGAAGGCTGCCCAGGTCTTCTCCGCGTCGGTGAGCGTCGCCAGGCTCGACAGCAGCGCGTCCAGCTCTGGGCGCCGATCGCTGGAGACGAGGCCCTCGTTCTGACGTGATCGGCCACTGAGCGGGAGAAATCGCAGGAAGTCCGCCACGGAGACAGAGTATCGGCCGGTCTCGTGCCAGGGGCAGCTATACACATGCGCCGCGGGCAATGTGACGGATGTGACAGGCGCCGACGCGGCGACGAGTAATTCCCGGGGCCTAAATGTGACTGTCACATCCGGCGCGCCGCTATCATGAGCGAAGGGGCACGGAATCCCGGCACACTGCGATGTGACCGTGCTCACGGGAGGCGTTCGATGAGCGAGGGCACCGGCGGACGACCGCCGAGCATCCGAGACGTTGCACGGTTGGCCGGCGTCTCTCATCAGACGGTCTCGCGCGTTCTCAACGACCATCCGAGCATCCGGCCCGAGACGCGGGCGCGCGTGGTGCAGGTCATGAACGAGTTGCGTTACACCCCCAACCGGGCAGCTCGCATGCTCGTGACCAGTCGCTCGCAGACGATCGGCATCCTCGCTGCCTCTTCGACGCAATACGGGCCGGCTTCGAGCATCGCGGCGATCGAGGAGGCTGCGCGCGAGCGCGGGTACTGGGTCTCGACCGCCAACATCGATGCCGCCGATCCGGACTCGATCACAGACGGCATTGCGCATCTGAGCGCTCAGTCGATCGAGGGACTCGTGGTCATCGCCCCGCAAATGCGGGTCTTTCGCGCCCTGGCTTCACAGCGGATCGATGTGCCCTACGTGACGCTGCAATCGGCGGTCCTCGGTCCCGAACACACCCTCTCGGTCGATCAGATCGCGGGTGCCAGGATGGCGACCCGCCACCTCATCGAGCTCGGACACCGGCAGATCTACCACATCGCGGGCCCCCAGGACTGGATCGAAGCGGAGGCCCGCATGCGCGGATTCCTCGACGAGATGGACGCGCATGACCTGCCAATGACGGCGCCGATCCTGGGCGACTGGACCGCCGAGTTCGGCTACCACGCGGGTCGCGAGCTGCTGCGGGTGCGCGACTTCACGGCGGTCTTCGCTTCGAACGACCAGATGGCGCTGGGACTTCTTCACGCCGTGCGTGACGAAGGCTTGTCGGTGCCGCGCGACATCAGCATCGTGGGCTTCGACGACATCCCCGAAGCAGCGCACTTCTGGCCACCGCTGACCACCGTGCGGCAGGACTTCACCGAGCTCGGGCGCCGATGCGTAGCGCTGTTGCTGGACGACACGGCGGGCGCATCCGCGGGTGAAGCGATCGGCACGATCGCGCCCACCTTCGTTCCGCGCGCATCCTCGGGGCCGATCGGGCGGGTCTAGGGACCCCGACCCGCGGAGATTCACTCCGTTCGGGGCCGTTACCAATCCGAGACTTTTCGCCGCTTGACACTCGGGACGGCGACCGGTCTATAGTTTCGCAATGTGACCGGTCACATTGACTGTCACACCGATCGCTACTGATCGGAACGAAGGAGTTCAGCCATGCCGCCCAAGGATGTTGCGGGCACGACCGAGGGATACGCCGCCGGTGTCAAAGCCGAAGTGGCTATCGCGCGGACCCGCGCCGATGTCGCTCATCGGCAGGCTGAGCTCGAGCAGCGCGGATTGGTCGCCTGCCCCCGCGGCAACGTGTCGGCACGCATCACCGCAGCTGACCTGTTCGTGATCGCTCCGGCAGGGGCGTTTCTCGACAAGATCTCGCCCGAGCGCATGGTTCTGTGCGATCTCGACGGAGTCGCTCTCCCCGAAGTTCTCGGTAGCGAGCGCCTTCCGTCCGCGGATGCTGCGGTCCACTCCCGCATCTACCGTGATCTCCCTGGCGCGGTGGCGATCGTTCACACCGATTCGCCGTATGCGATGGCGTGGGCGGCGCGTGCCGACTCGTTGCCGTGCCTGACCGCCGCTGCCGCCGAAGAGTTCGGTGGTCCGGTTCCGGTCACGGTCGCCGATCTCGCCGATCCCGAAGCACTGGCTGACGCGGTAGCGCGGGCACTCGGATCCGAGCGCCCCGTTGCTCTCGTTCGCGCTGTCGGCGTCTTCGCGGTCGGCGCTGATCTGCGCGAGGCGATGCGGATCGCGTCAGCTCTCGAAGTCGCAGCGCGCCACGCGCTCCTGGTCTCCCAGACCGGCCCGCTCGACGACCTGGCGCTCGATGACACCGTCGCCGCAGCACTGCACGAGCGTGCTCGCCGTCATGCCACCTCGACCCCGGACGCCGCGGTGCACGGGTCGGGTCTCACCCACAACTGAACACCCACAACTGAACACACTCACCAAGACAACGATGTCCTTAGAAAGGAAATCACTGTGAAGAGCACGAAGATTCTGCTCGCCGGCGCGGCAACCCTCGCCGCCGGCGCCCTGCTGCTGTCCGGATGCTCCGGCTCCGGTGGCGGCGGTTCAACCGATGGTGGCGGAGACGGCGGCCTCGTCGGCGTCGCAATGCCCACCAAGAGCTCCGAGCGCTGGATCCAGGACGGCGATGCCGTCAAGGCTGAGCTCGAGAATCAGGGATTCACCGTCGACCTCCAGTACGCCGAGGACGACATCCCCACCCAGGTCTCGCAGATCGAGAACATGATCACCAAGGGTGCTGAGGCCCTGATCATCGCCTCGATCGACGGCACGACGCTCACGAGCGTTCTGCAGGAGGCTGCGGATGCCGGCATCCCCGTCATCGCCTATGACCGCCTCATCCGCGACACCGAGAACGTCGACTACTACGCGTCGTTCGACAACTATCAGGTCGGCGTGCAGCAGGCCACCTCGATCCTCAACGGCCTGGGACTCACCGAACTGGACGGCACCCCGATCGACGGCGCGCCGACCGGCCCGTTCAACATCGAGCTGTTCGCCGGTTCGCTCGATGACAACAACGCGTTCTTCTTCTGGAACGGCGCGATCGACACCCTGCAGCCCTACTTCGACGACGGCACCCTCGTCGTGAAGTCGGGTCAGACCGAGATCGAGCAGGCTGCGACGCTCCGCTGGGACGGCGAGACTGCGCAGAGCCGCATGGAAGACATCCTGACGGCGTTCTACTCGGACGGCTCGAAGGTCAACGCGGTGCTCTCGCCCTATGACGGCATCTCGCGCGGCATCATCTCGGCCCTCACCGACGCCGGCTACACCGTCGGCGACGGCTGGCCGATCATCTCGGGCCAGGATGCCGAGCTCGACTCGGTCAAGGCGATCAACCGCGGTGAGCAGTACTCGACCATCTTCAAGGACACCCGCCTGCTCGCGCAGGTCGCTGTCGACATGGCGGTGGCTCTGCTCAACGGTGAGACGCCCGACGTCAACAACACCACGGACTACGACAACGGCGTGAAGGTCGTCCCGTCGTACCTGCTCCAGCCGGTCATCGTGGTGAAGGACAACATCAACGACGCGCTCGTGAAGTCCGGCTACTACACCGACGCCGAGATCAACG
>NZ_JASBSF010000325.1 GCF_030149085.1 Microbacterium sp.
TCCCGCATACGGCCAGCAGCCATACGCTCAGCCCTCGTACGGCGACCCCCGGTTCCCGAACGCGCAGGTCGAGACCTCGCACGCGGAGTTCACTGACGAGTTCGAGTCGGTGCTGGAGCGCATCTCCGTGCACCGCTCGACGATCGGATGCGTCATCCCCTGCTACAACGAGGAAGAGTCGATCGCCGGCGTCCTCGAGGGTCTGCTGCACCAGACGCGCGTGCCGGACGTCATCCATGTCGTGGTCAACAACACGACTGACGCGACCGTCGCTATCGCTTCGCAGTATGCCGGCCCGCACCAGGTCGTCACCGATCTCGGGGAGCAGTTCACCGAAGTCTTCATCCACGACATCGGCAAGAACCCCGACAAGAAGGTCGGTGCGCTGAACTACGGCTACGCCCTTGTCGAAGGGTACGACTACCTACTCGGCGTCGACGGTGACACCATCGCTGATGAGCGGGCGGTGGAGTACCTCGAGACCGAAGCCGTGGGAGACTCCCGGATCGGTGGCATCTCGGCGATCTACACGATCGACGACCGGCCCATCAAGGGCCTGATCGGCAAGTTCCTGATCGCTGGTCAGCGCACGCAGTTCGCGGCCTTCAATCTGCAGAACCTGCTGCGCGGACGCAACATGGCGGTGCTCGGCGGCCAGTTCTCGATCTTTTCGACGGCGGCGCTGCGCGATGTCATGCGCGCCAACCACCAGAGCACGCCCTGGGTGAAAGACAGCGAGGTGGAGGACTCGCTCCTCTCGCTGCAGATCAAGAGCGCGGGCTACCTCACCAAGATCAGTCCGTACGCGCGAGCCAGTGTGGGTGGCATGACCACTCTCAAGGGGTATGACGCGCAGCAGGTGAAGTGGACCTACGGCGCCATCGAGCTCATGTGGCCCGGTCAGCGCGGAGACACGAAGGGGCAGCCCTTCCACCCGAACCTGCGCCTTCGGTGGTTTGAGAACTTCGGCATGCTCACGAACCTGTTCGTGCGTGTCGCGTTCCTGACGCTGCTTGCCGCATCGCTGTCGATCAACGCCTTCGTCTTCTCGCCCTGGTGGCTCATTCCACCTCTGGTGGCGACGCTGCTGAACCTTCGTGTCGCCCTGACGATGAAGTATGTGAACCAGCGAGACATCCTGTTCTCGGCACTGGTGTTTCCCGCGGAGATCTTCATGTGGATCCGTATCGGCCACTTCCTGCGGTCGTGGTCGTCGTTCCTGTCGCGCAAGAAGGTCGACAACTGGGCAGCCCAGGCGAAGGCCGAGAAGGGTGGCGGGGTATCCCTCGGACACTGGGTTCCCATGATCCTGCTGGTGCTCACCGCGCTCGCGATGGCTTTCATCTGGAACCTGCTGGACCCGGTGGTGCAGTCGTCCATCCTGTGGATCGGGTGGCCGATCGTGGGTGTCGTCACCGTCATCCAGACGCTGCTCATGGCCTTCAAGCTGTTCCGTCGGCAGTACGGCTACAAGGTCTGACGGTCTCGCGCCAGACCCGGAACGGCTACGGGCCCGGCGGCGGGGCGACGTTTTCGGCGGTCATGCGGTAGCCGACGCCCCGCACGGTCTCGACATAGCGCGGGTTGTTCGGGTCGTCGCCGAGCTTGCGGCGCAGGTTCGTCATGTGCGCTTCGATCGCACGTTTGTCGGCATCCCCGACGAAATACGACGTGACGTAGGACTCACCACGCAGCACGAGCGTCAGGTCGGCTTTGCTGCGTACGCGCCGCTTGGACTCCATCAGGGTCGCCAGCAGTTCGAACTCCGTGCGGGTGAGTTCTACCTCACGGTTGCCGACCAGTACGATCCGCGAGTCCGGGTCGAGGATGAGGTCACGGTGGACCATGGTGTGGGGGCCGAGGTGGTTACCTCCGGGACCGGCTATCGGGGCGCTCGGGGGTGTGCGTGCCACCAGCTGCGATCCGGGAGGCTGCTGGCTCCCGCCGGCGCCCGGGGGGTCGA
The DNA here is from genome assembly GCF_030149085.1 of Microbacterium sp. GTDB lineage: Bacteria > Actinomycetota > Actinomycetes > Actinomycetales > Microbacteriaceae > Microbacterium. The sequence continues at coordinate 1,964 of NZ_JASBSF010000325.1, forward strand.
CCGGTGCCTGCGGTGTCGGGGGATAGTACGGGTGTGCGCCCCCCGGCTGCGGATAAACCGGATACTGACCCGGGTAGCCGGGCTGGGGTGGGGCCTGGGTCGGCTGTTGGCCTGCCGGGTATGGAGCCTGCGCGGGAGGCGAGCTCGGGGCCTGCGCAGGGTCACCGGGCGTGACGGCTCCGCTCGCATCGATGGTGGCGAACGGCTGCTGCGCTGCCGGGGGAACGGCGCTGGGCTGCGCGGGCTGGGTGACGATGGCGGGTCGTGCGCCAGGGAATGAGGGGCCCGAGGGTGCCTGCACGGGCGGCAGGGTGGCAGTCGGAGTCTGACGGGGGCGGCGCAGGAGCGCTTCGATCCGTGCCCGCAGCTCCCGTGGACGAAACGGCTTGACGATGTATTCATCGGCGCCGGCGCCGAGACCCAGCACGACGTCGGCCTCGTCTTCGAGGCCCGTCAGCATGATGATGTAGGTGTCGCTTTGGGCGCGGATGCGGCGAGCAGCTTCGAATCCGTCGATGCCGGGCATGTTCACGTCGAGTGTCGTGATCAGCGGCTGGTAGGACAGCACAGCGCGCACGCCGTCGATGCCGTTGCCCACCGAGACCGTGGAGAATCCGGCAGCCTCGAGTGTCTCGGCGAGGATATGCCGAATCTGCGGATCATCCTCGACAATGACGGCGGTCTTGCTCACCCCCGCGTCAGTGCTCATGCTCGGTGGTCTCTTTCGCGTCGGGCTGGGTGGTCGCGTCGGGCTGGGTAGTGGGGCATGGACCGCGCAATCCCAGGTGTTCGCGGCCGTCTCCCCCGATCGTACACAGCCGCGCCGGGACGAGGGGCGGTCATCCGTCGGCGTGGCACCCTCGCCCGCGTCCTCAGGGCCCGGTGTTCAGGGAAGAGTGACGTTGCGGGTGAGTTCGACTGCGGACTGCGGCCACCAGGCGCCGGCGACAGGTCCCCCGTTGCAGGTGCCGTCGCTCTCGCCGGGCGGCTTGATCCAGAGGTTCG
>NZ_JASBSF010000346.1 GCF_030149085.1 Microbacterium sp.
ACACACGACGGATGCCACTCGCACGTGCCTCGTCGATCGAGCGCTCGAGTAGGCGTGCGGCCACCCCCGATCCGTGGGAGGAGGGGAGGGCGTAGCACTTCGACAGCTCGGCGACAGGGCGCGCACGGTCATCGCCGAGCGCGACGCGGACGTCGGAGTCAGTCGGTTCGCCGAACACGAGCATCGTGTAGCCGACGAGCTTGCCCTCGATCTCATCGACGAGCACGACGCGGTCGGGGTCGACGAGGTAGCCGAGGAAGGATGCCTCGCTCAGGTGTGCATCGATGAACGCGCTCTGGTCGAGAGTCGTCGACTCCGGCGGGCACGCCAAGGGGAACGTCTCCGCGGCGAGCTCATGCAGCGCTGCGGCATCTTCCGGGACGGCACGACGAATCACGGCATCCATTCTGCCGTTCGCGCCGCTAGCTTTGGCATGAGAGCCGCATCGCCGCGGCCCGACCTGGGAGTGTGCCCGTGTACGCATTTATCATCCTGCTGCAAACGCTGATCTTGCCTGTCGTGTCCGGTGGGATCCAGCTCCTGGTGTCAGGGGGACATCCCCTCCTCGTCTTCGGTCTGTGGTGGGGCTTCTGGGGTGTCGGCATCCGTCTGACACTGGCCGGTCTCAGTCAGGTGATGAAACCCGACCGCACGCGCAAGATCCTGGGAGTCGATTCGACGGATGCCAACCAGGTCGTCCAGGAGCTCGGCTATGCCAACCTCGGGATGGGGGTGACAGCGCTCGCGATTCCTTTCCTGCCGACGTGGGGTGTGCTCTTGGCGGTACCAGGAGCGATCTTCCTGCTGCTTGCCGGCCTGCGGCACGTGTCCAAACCGGGCAAGAACACCGCCGAGCAGGTGGCCACGTGGACCGACCTGCTCGTCTTCCTGGGTGTGACCGCGGGCGTGGTGGGGCTCGCGATCGTCGGGTGGTGACCGGGCGCTCCCAGAACATCGCATCGAACGGAACGGGCGATCCTGGACGGATCGCCCGCAGTGGGCCGGTCGTCCGTAGGCTGGAGGCATGAACAAAGGCACTCTCTGGACGACCCTCGGAGTCATCGCGGCGATCGTGATCGCGTGGATTCTCGTGGAACTCCTTTGGGGCGTTGCTATGCTCATCGTGAAACTTGTGGTCGTGGCGGTCGTCGCCCTCTTCGTCTTCTTCCTGCTGCGCGCAGTCTTCTCGCGGTCCTCGTCTGAATGAACACGCGCACGGTTCGGGGCACAGCTGGCGCAGCGCTCCTCGCTGCGGCGCTGACCCTGACCGCGTGCGTGGAATCGGCATCCGAGCGCGTGCAGACCCCGAGCGCGGAGGCGACGACGCCGGCGGCAACACCCAGTCCGAGCACGTCATCGATTCCCGCGATGTGGCGCTCGGCCGGTGCGCCGACCGCCGTTGCGGCGAACCTGAGGGTGCCGTGGTCGGTCGTGCCCTTCGCCGATGGGACGCGCATCGTCAGCACGCGCGGCGGCGAGATCGTCGAGATCGACGCGAGCGGTTCGGTACGTACGATCGGCGGGATATCCGGCGTGAGTGCCACCGGCGAGGGTGGCCTTCTCGGGCTCGCTCTGCTCGAGAAGGATGCCGAAGCGTGGCTTTACGCCTATCTCACGAGCTGGGACGGGAACCGCGTCATCCGGATGCCGCTTCTGGGCGCTCCTGGTGAACGTGGTCTCGGTGGTGAGCAGATCATCCTCGAGGGCATCCCGAAGGCGAACACGCACAACGGCGGACGTATCGCTTTTGGTCCGGATGGGTACCTGTACGTCGCGACAGGGGATGCTGGAAACCGGGATGCATCGCAAGATCCCGGTTCGCTCGCGGGCAAGATCCTGCGGATCGACGCTGAGGGCTCACCGGCGCCGGGTAACCCGTTCGGCACTGCCGTCTACTCCCTCGGGCACCGCAACGTGCAGGGCTTGGCGTGGACCGACGATGGCGCTCTGTGGGCCACCGAGTTCGGTCAAGACCAGGTGGATGAGATCAACCGCATCGTGCCGGGCGGTAACTACGGCTGGCCGATCCACGAGGGGGCCGCGGGGGATCCCGCATTCATCGATCCGATCGTCACCTGGCCGACCGATCAGGCAAGCCCCAGCGGTCTGGCGGCTGTCGGGAACACCCTGTTTGTCGCGGCGCTGCGCGGTGAGCGGGTGTGGATGCTCGATGTCGGCCCCGAGGGGATGATCGGTGATCCGCAACCCCTGTGGATCGGGGAGTTCGGTCGCATCCGTGACGCTGCGGTCGACGACGACGAACTGCTGTTGCTGACCAGCAACACCGACGGGCGCGGCACGCCAGCGGGTGACGATGACCGGCTGCTTTCGGTTCCGCTCGTCGAGGCGGCACCGTAGGTCGAGAAAAGCGCCTTAGCTGGCGAGGTGCTTCTCAAACCAGTGATGCGCGTAGGGCTCGTCGTTGAATGCGGGAATCTCGACATAGCCCGCTGACCGGTACAGCCGAATGGCCTCGGTGAGTGTGCGGTTGGTATCGAGCCGCACCACCGTTGAGCCGGCATCCCTCGCGGCATCCTCGATGGCGGTGAGCAGGCGCCTGCCCAGGCCCATGCCGCGTGTCTCGGGGGCTACCCAGAGGCGTTTGATCTCGCCGACGCCGTCGGGGTGAATCTTGACGCCCACGCATCCGACGACGGTGCCCTTGAGTGTTGCGATCAGAAAGCGGCCCGCCGGGGGGCGGAGCGCGTCTGCGGGGGCGGGGCGGGTCGTGGCGGGATCGAATCCCAGCTCGAAGCGCTCCGCGAGCACGGCGTAGTACTGCGTGATCGCTTCGCGGGCTGCGGGTTCGTCGGGGTCGGTGGGTGAGATCTCAATTGCTGAAGCGGTCAGAAGTTTGCGCGTTGTTGCAGCGGCAGCAAGGAGCTGCTCTCGTTGTTTCGGCGTCAGCGGATCGAGGATCGCGTCGGCCAGGTCATCGGACAGGCGATCAAGGATGCTGATCTCAGCGCGTCCGGCATCCGTGATCTCCGCACGACGCACGCGGCTGTCGTCGTCGGATGCCACCGTCACGACCAGACCTTCGTGCTCGAGGCCCCGGAGCATGCGGCTGAGGTAGCCCGAATCCAATCCCAGACGGGTTCGCAGTTCCCGCACCTCCGCCCCGTCGGTGCCGATCTCCCAGAGCAGCCGGTCCAGGGCCA
>NZ_JASBSF010000351.1 GCF_030149085.1 Microbacterium sp.
CACGGTCCAGGTCTCGCCCGGCGCCAGCCAGCGCAGACCTCGACCGGAGTTGAGGGCGTCAGGCACCGCGCTCATCGGTTCGATGGCGACGGCCAACTCGCGGTTCGGGTAGCGGTCAGTCGTGTACACCTGCACGTAGTCGAGGTCTGGCCCCTGCCAGATCGTGACGGTCCGCCCATCGGGCGCGCTCAGGCGGTGGCGCAGCATCCCGTCGGCGTCCCGGGCGATCTCGGTGTAGCACGTGTTGAGCGAGACATCCCCGAGCCGGGCGCCCTCCCGAAGATCGGATGCCGCGTCCACCGGTACCTCGTCGATCGGGATCAGCGCGTCGTCGAGCACGAGCATCTTCTGGCCCGGCGAGGTCAAGACAAGATCGGCGGTCGGAACATCACCGAGCGTGAAGTACGGGTGGGTGCCGAGGGCCGCGGGTGCGGCATCCGTGCCGACGTTCTCGATGACGTGGGTGACCTCGATGCCATCGGCAGTCAGCGCATACGTGACAGTCGTATCGAGCTGGAAGGGGTAGCCGCTCTGCGGAAAGACGGTCGCCGCGAGCGTGAGCTTGTCGCCGGACTGCTCGGCGACGGTGTACGGCATGAAGCGCAGCAGCCCGTGCGATGCGCCCCCGACCGACGGATCGGTGATCCACAGCTGGTAGGTGGTGCCATCGTGGCTCCACGTGCCGCCCCGGACGCGGTTCGGCCACGGCACGAGCACGGTTCCGGATGCCGCGGGTGCGGGCATCCCCTGGGGGTAGGGTGCGATGAGGTCGACGCCGTCGACGGTCAGTCCGCGGATCGTCGCCCCCACCTGCGTGAGGTGCGCCGTTACCCGGCCGTCGGCGCTCGAGAGGTGGAACTGCTCCCCGGTGGGGTCGTGGCGCGTGTCGATCATGGGTCCTCCTCGGCTGGCGTCGTGCCCATGCTAGAGGCCCTGAGTGACGCATCCGTTCCGATGGTGCCGAGGTGCCGACGTGGGGGTTTCTCAGGGTGAGCCTGTACCCTGGATCGGTCGGCTCTGGACATTGCCTTGTATGGCGAGTGGGTTTGTGAGTCCTTGGGGCCGATGGTGAGCGCCGATCGGCGCACATGACCATCACATGAATGGCCCCCGGCCAAGAGAGTCCGGGCCTGTCGAGCGCGTCTCGACTGCTGTTCTCGTGCGAGAGAACCCAGGAAGAACACACCCATGCCCAAGAGCAAGAAGCCGGCCGGCGGCCGCGCAGCCAAGAACTTCGAACCGCGCTATGGCGAGAAGACCGCGTACCAGGACCGCAAGCGTCGTCCCGGTACGTCGTCGGCCGGAAAGCCAGGCAGCAAGAGCCCGAGTCACCGCGGCTACCGCCCCGAGACCGCTGAGTCGAGCGGCGAGCCTAAGCGCCGCTGGACGGCGCAGGAGCGTGCCGGTCGCGACGAGGCTCGCGCCATCCGCACCCACGCCCGCGATGACCGCCCGCGTCGGGATGACCGCCCCGCGCGAGATGACCGCCCCGCGTACGGGGACCGCCCGCGTCGTGAGGGTCAGGATCGTTACTCCGACCGTCCCCGTCGTGATGACCGTCCGTCGTATGGTGATCGCCCACGCCGTGATGACCGTCCGTCGTATGGTGATCGCCCGCGTCGTGATGACCGTCCGTCGTACGGTGATCGCCCACGTCGGGATGACCGGCCGTCGTACAACGACCGTCCGCGTCGTGATGACAGTTCGTCGTATGGCGACCGCCCGCGTCGTGACGACCGCCCGCAGCGTGATGATCGCCCCGCGTACGGTGATCGCCCGCGTCGTGATGACCGTCCCTCGTACGGTGACCGTCCGCGTCGGGATGACCGCGGTGGTTACGGTGACCGGCCCCGTCGTGATGACCGTCCGCAGCGCGAGGGCCAGGACCGCTACGGGGATCGTCCGCGTCGCGACGACCGTCCCTCCCAGGCAGACCGTCCCCGTCGTGAGGATCGCCCGTCGTACAGTGACCGCCCGCGTCGCGACGACCGTGCCGGTTACGGTGACCGGCCCCGTCGTGACGACCGGCCGCGCCGCGACGACCGTCCGAACCGCTCCGACTGGAACGCGCCGACGCGCTCGGCCGCACACGAAGAGCACGTCGACGTTGTCCACGAGCGGTTGCAGGCTGACGCTGTTCAGGCCGATGCTGTCGAGGGCGTGAGCTTCGGTGATCTGGGCCTCGGCGAGAACATCGTTCGCGTGCTTGCCGAGCTGGGTGCGGCAACGCCGTTCCCGATTCAAGCGGCCACCGTTGCGCCGATCCTCGAGGGTCGCGATGTGCTCGCCCGCGGACGGACCGGGTCGGGTAAGACCATCGCGTTCGGCGCACCGCTCGTCGAGAGCATCCTGCGCTCGCAGGCGGGGAGCCGTCGTGAGTTCGGCCGATCGCCCAAGGCTCTGGTGCTCGCTCCCACGCGTGAGCTCGCGCTGCAGATCGACCGCACGATCCAGCCGATCGCCCGCAGCGTCGGTCTGTTCACGACGCAGATCTACGGTGGTGTACCCCAGGCCCGCCAGGTCGGTGCGCTCAAGAAGGGCGTCGACATCATCGTCGGGACCCCGGGCCGCATCGAGGACCTCGTCGAACAGGGCAAGCTCGACCTCTCGGATGTTCGGATCGCCGTCCTCGATGAGGCCGACCACATGTGTGAGCTGGGCTTCCTCGAGCCGGTGCAGCGCATCCTGCGTCTGACCGCTGACGGTAGCCAGAAGCTGCTGTTCTCAGCGACGCTCGACCGCGAGGTCGCTGCGCTCGTCGACGAGTTCCTCGTCGAGCCTGCCGTCTACGAGGTTGCGGGTGAAGACCAGGACTCGAGCACCATCGAGCACCGCGTGCTCGTGATCGACCACCGCGACAAGGCCGAGATCCTGACCTCGCTCGTCGACCGCGACGGCAAGACCCTCGTGTTTGCTCGTACCCGCGCCTACGCCGAGATGCTCGCCGAGCAGTTCGACGACGCCGGCATTCCGTCCCTCGCCCTGCACGGTGACCTCAACCAGGCCAAGCGCACGCGCAACCTCGAGAAGCTCACCTCGGGCCGGGTGCGGGTGCTCGTCGCGACGGATGTCGCCGCGCGCGGCATCCACGTCGATGACATCGACTTGGTCGTGCAGGCCGACGCTCCCGACGAGTACAAGACGTACCTGCACCGCTCGGGACGCACCGGCCGCGCGGGTCGCGAGGGTCGGGTCGTCACGCTCATCACGCGTCAGCGTCGTCGCCGCATGACCGAGATGCTTGATCGCGCCGAGATCGAGGCGCCCTTCGAGGACGCTCGCGTCGGTGACGACCTGCTCGAGGAGATCGCGGGCCGTCAGCTCGCCGACGTCGACGCCTGACGCGCCGCCGCCACCTCTCTGACGTAGGCAATATCCCGCAGGCAGGACGAATCCTCACCGGATCGTCCTGCCTGCGGGATGTGTCCTACCTCCATGCGTAGAAGCGGCGGGCTCAGAACAGCATCGCTGCCGCGTCAGCACGTCTGCCGCGCGAGGTCGTGACGACGGATGCCGCGGCACGCCGCGCTGCCAGACCGGGCACCGGCTCGCGTGGCGGCGCTTCTTCCTCGGCGTGCCCCGTCAGGCCGTGCACCCGCAGCAGCGGCCGAACGCGCTTGGCGAGCCACTGACGGTACGGCTTCGGCGCGTACGCGGAAGCGCCCGGGTACAGGCCGCGATACGACCCGACGAGTTCCGGATGCTCCCGCTCGAGCCATTGCCAGAACCACTGCTTCGCCCCCGGGCGCAGGTGCAGCGCGCCGAAGACCACTCGGTGTGCGCCGGCCGCTCGGATGCGCCCCAGCGCATCATCGAGCGTGGCAATTGAATCGGTGAGGTGGGGGAGGATCGGCATCAGGAACACGGTGACGCGGAATCCGGCATCCGTCGCCGCTCTCACGGTCTCGAGGCGCGCGGCTGCGCTCGGCGTCCCCGGCTCGAGCGTGCGCTGTAGTGCATCGTCGAACACGGCTATCGACATCGCCAGTGAGACATCGACCTCATACGAGGCTTCTGTCAGAAGCGGAAGATCCCGGCGTAGCAGCGTGCCCTTGGTCAGGATCGAGAACGGGGTGCCGGCATCCGTCAGCGCCTGGATGATGCCGGGCATGAGTCGGTACCGTCCCTCGGCCCGCTGATACGGGTCGGTGTTTGTGCCGAGCATGACCGGATCGCCGGGCCACGACGGCCGTGCGAGCTCTGTGCGCAGCACGTCGGCGACGTTGACCTTGACGACGATCTGCGAGTCGAAGTCGCGCCCGGCATCCAGCTCGAG
>NZ_JASBSF010000095.1 GCF_030149085.1 Microbacterium sp.
GAATGAGCGAGCGGTAGGCGGTCGTGACCTCATCGCGCTTGACCGGATCGGCGACCGCGCCTCCCGCGAGGACCCGCGGGACCAGGACCGTGCCCCCCGGGCGCACGAGGCGCAGCCCGTGCTCGACGTACTCGATGACACCCTCGGGCTCGGCGTCGACCAGAACGATGTCGTACGACGCCTCGTTCATGCGAGGAAGGACTTCGGCCGCGCGGCCCGTGATGAAACGGGCGCGTGCCGGCGGGACCTTGGCCTGCGCGAATGCCTGACGCGCTGCCCCCAGATGCTCAGGCTCGACATCGATCGTGGTGAGAGTCGCCTGCGGCGCTCCGCGCAGCAGCCACAGCCCGGAGACTCCGCCGCCCGTGCCGATCTCGACGATGTTCAACGCACGCCCGACGGCGGCGATCGTGGCACACTGCACACCGACCGCAGCGCTGATCGGTTCGGCGCCGAGTTCGAGCGCAGCCTCGCGAGCGCGGGCGATCGCGTCGGGTTCGACAGTGACCTCTTCGACGAATCGATTGACCGCGTGATCTCCCATGCACTGCCCTTTCTCTGAGGGGCAAGCCTACGGGCGCGCACCCGGAATCTCGCTGAGGCGCGAGGGGTAATCTTGACCCATGTTCAATGGGATCACGATCGAGAAGCTTCTGCTGATCGCTCTGATCGCCGGGATGATCATCGGTCCGCAGCGGCTTCCCCGCTACGCAGCAGCCCTCGGACAGTTTGTGCGCCGAGCCCGTGACTTCGCCCGCTCCGCCGGCTCGCGCGTCAAAGAAGAGATGGGCGAGGACTTCGACGACGTGGATTGGCGCACGCTCGATCCACGGCAGTACGACCCGCGTCGCATCATCCGGGAGGCACTGCTGGATGACCCGCCGACGCCGCCCGTCAAGCCGCAGTCCGCGACGATGGCCCCGGCCGGAGCCGCTGCTGCTGGAGCGACCACGACGTCGACGAAGGCACCGCCGCTGGCGGTGGGGGAGATTCCGCCGTTCGACGCGGAAGCTACCTGACCCGCATCGGGAGGGGGCGGCCCGACAGTCCGCGCCCGGAGGCTAGAACAGCTTCCGCTACAGCCTCGATCGCCGCTGCGGCAGGGTCAGCGGCATCCGTCACGAGGTGCACGTCGCCGGCGTCGCCGGATGCCCGCACGCCGTGACTCAGCGGGATCGAGCCGAGGAGGGGGACGGGTTCGGCATCCGTCTGTAGGGCCTGCGCGACAAGCTCGCCGCCGCCGGAACCGAACAGATCGAGCACCGTGCCGTCGGGAAGGGTGAGCGGCGCCATGTTCTCGACGACCCCCAGCACGCGCTGTCCTGTCTGCCGCGCGACGAGCCCTGAGCGGATCGCGACGTCAGCGGCTGCGCGCTGGGGCGTGGTCACCACGATGACCTCGGCGTGGGGCAGGAGCTGGCCGACGGAGATCGCGACATCGCCCGTTCCCGGTGGCATGTCCAGCAGCAGAATGTCGAGGTCACCGAAGTGGACGTCGGTGAGGAACTGCTGCACGGTGCGGTGCAGCATCGGTCCCCGCCACGCCACGGCGCCAAGTGGCTCTTCCCCCGAACCGCGTCGCAGGAACATCCCGATCGAAATCACCTTCACCCCGTGCGCGACGGGAGGAAGCATGAGGTCATCGATCCGGGTCGGTTGCGGTGGTGCTCCGTCGGGTCCGACAAGACCCAGGATGCCGGGAATAGAGAATCCGTGGACGTCGGCGTCTATGAGCCCGACGCGAAGACCGCGCGCTGCCAGGGTCGTCGCCAAGAGCGCCGTCAGCGTCGACTTGCCGACGCCGCCCTTACCGCTCGTGACGGCGATCACCCGGGTCAGGGAGTCGGGACCGAACGGCATCGAACGGGCCGGGCGCCCGGCGCGCAGCATCTCGGTAAGGCGAGCGCGTTCGTCGGCATCCATGACCCCGACCGTGATCTCGGCCGACACCACCCCGGGGACCGACAGCGCCGCGGCGCGAACGTCGGACTCGATCCGTGCGGCGGCGGGGCATCCTGCGACGGTGAGGGCGATGTCGACCCACGCTGCGCCGTCGTCGACCCGAGCGCCGCGAACCATCCCGAGCTCACCGATCGGGCGACGCAACTCCGGATCGATCACGGAGCCGACGGCGCGCGCGACCTCGTCTGCGGCAGTCACCGCACGTCTCCGCTGCGAATCATGCCGAGTGGCCCTCGTGGGGGAGCGTCGGGCCCGCGGAGGGCACCGCGTCGGTGGGCTGCTGCTCGGCGCGTTCGTCGAGCTTTCTCAACAGCGACTTCAGTTCGGCGCGCAGTGTGTCACGGGTCACGACCTCCGAGGTCACCTCGGTGAGGGCGATGCGCAAGGCCACGATCTCGCGCGCGAGGTACTCCGTATCGGCGAGGTTCCGCTCTGCGCGCTGACGGTCCTGCTCGATCTGCACGCGGTCGCGATCGTCCTGCCGGTTCTGGGCGAGCAGGATGAGGGGGGCGGCATAGGAGGCCTGCAGTGAGAGCATGAGCGTCAGGGCAGTGAAGCCGTTGGCTGCCGAATCGAACCGCAGGTTCTCGGGGGCCGCAGTGTTCCACGCGATCCACGCGACGCAGAACAGGGTGAGAGCCACCAGGAACCAGGGGGTGCCCATATTGCGGGCGATCCACTCGGTTGCTCGGCCGAACCGATCCCGCGAGGGCTGGGGCGTGCGACTGCGAATCGGCATGCTCGACCGACCGCGGGGAGCGTCCAGCCCCCGGGGTGAGCGCGCCATCACAGCTTCACCGGCCCTGTCCAGGGAAACGACACCGGTCGCTGGTCGGTCGAGTGCGAGCGCCAGTCCTCAGGCAGCAGGTAGTCGAGCACGTCGTCGACGCTGACGACACCGACCAGGCGGTGGACTTGGTCGACGACCGGCACCGATACCAGGTTGTACGAGGCGAGGATGCGGGCGACCTCGGCCGCCGTTGCGGTGGCTGCCAGCGGCTCGATGGTGTCATCGATGAGGGAGCCGAGCCGCTCGTGCGGCGGGTAGCGCAGCATCCGTTGGAAGTGCACGGTGCCCAGGAACCGGCCCGTCGGCGTTTCGTACGGGGGCAGGGTAATGAACACTGACGCCGCGAGTGCCGGATGCAGCTCGTGGCGGCGGATGAGCGCGAGTGCTTCAGCGACGGTCGCTTCGGCAGAGAGCACGATCGGCTCGCTCGTCATGAGACCACCGGCGGTGTCGGGGCCGTACTTCAGGAGTTCGCGAACGTCCTCGGCTTCCTCGGGCTCCATGAGATCGAGTAGCGCCTCGCTGCGACCTGCCGGGAGCTGTCCGAGCAGGTCGGCCGCGTCATCCGGTTCCATCGCGTCGAGGATGTCGGCGGCGCGCTCGTCGCCCAGTTGCTCGAGAATGTGCGCCTGGTCATCCTCGGGCATCTCTTCGAGCGCGTCGGCAAGGCGGTCGTCGGGAAGTTCCTCGGCGACCTCGAGCAGGCGGGCGTCGGGAAGATCGAGCAGCGTGTTGGCGAGGTCGGCGGGCTTCAGCTCACTCAGGGTCGCAACGAGCTGTTCGGCCGACGGCTCCTGCGTCGAATCGAGCTGCTCGGTGACCTCTTCCCAGCTGGCGAGCGTGGTCGGGCCCTTCGTGAACGGAGATGCGCTGGTGCGGGGACGGCGCAGGAACAGCTGGCCGATGTCCCAGGCGCCGAGCCGGTCGCGCTCGATGGCGGCATCCTCGATGACTGCCTCGCCTGACCCGTCCCGGAAGTACACCCGGCGACCGAGGAGTTCAGCGAGGACCCGCACCTCGCCACCGCGCTGCTGGAACCGGCGGACGTTGATGAGGCCGGTGGTGATGACCTGCCCCGGGGCGATCGAGGTGACGCGCCCGATCGAGACGAACACGTTTCGCCGGCCGGGAATCTCCACCACGAGCCCGACGACGCGCGGCGGGTCGTCGGCGCGGTAGACGACCACGACATCGCGGACGCGTCCGAGCCGGTCGCCGGCAGGGTCGAAGACGGCGCAGCCCGAGAGGCGCGCGACAAAGACCCGCTGCGTGTTCACCCGTCCAGCGTAGCCCGCGCCCGGGCATGCCCTCCTGTGGTTACGAGCGATGATTCGTGGCGACTCAGCGGATGGCAAGACCCGGCATGGGAGGATGGACGAATGAGCATGATGGGGGGCCAGTTCGCCCGCAACCTCGAGGACGTCGGACAGACCGTCGCGACCTTCGACAAGTACGAAGCCGCCCAGAAGGCGGTGTCCAAGCTCATCGCCGAAGACATTCCCGC
>NZ_JASBSF010000376.1 GCF_030149085.1 Microbacterium sp.
CGTTCTGCTCGTTCGTGAGCTTGGCTCCAGCGCCGCCCTTCGCTGCCTTGCGGGCGTTGCGCGGGCTTGCGGATGCCGAACTCTTCGTCTTGGTCGTGGTATCGGACTGCGTTGCCATCTGTCTTCCTTTCGACGTTCCGTCGAACGCCACTCTATGTCGCCGGCGCCGCAAGCGGCTCGCCCCTTGTCAGCCGCGGTGCCGGGTGCTATCGGCGGGTCGCCCTTGCCCGGGCGTTGGGTGATCGTGGCGGCGGACGCTCGCGCCCTAGACTGCGCTCGTGACAGCATCCGTTCCGCCGGCATCGCCGCCCGCACCCACTACCCGCCGCATTCCCATCCTTGGAATCATCGCGTTCGTCGTCGCCTTCATCGCCCTTGCGCCTTCGCTTGCGATCTTGCTCATCGGGTTCCTCCCCGAGATGGCGACGATCTGGTGGCTGCTGATCGTGACAATGCCGTTCTCGATCATCGTCGGGGCGATCGCCCTCGTCCTTGCCGTCATCGCACTGATTCTGGACATTCGCGCACGGCGGATGCTCGTGTGGTCGATCGTGTCGCTGGTCCTCTCCCTGATCACGGTGCTCGTGCCGCTGTGGCTGTTCACCGGTGGTTTCAGCAGTGGAGACTACGTCGCGAACTTCTGAGCCCGAGCCCCTCGCGCATAGAGTGAAGGCGACCACTGAGCGACGAGGAACGAGAGCGGATGTCGGCGATTGCCCCCGGCTGGTATGACGACGGTCACGGTGCCCTGCGATGGTGGGACGGCCAGCAGTGGACCGAGCATGTGCAGCCGCACCCGCAGGGGATGCCCGACCCGTGGCAGCGCCCGCGCACGGTGCCGACGCCAGAGCCTTCTCTGCAATCGCCGGAGGCGGCAGGCGACGCGGCTCCATCCGACGGCGGTCCGGCAGACCAGGGCTCCCCATCGGGGATCTTCGTGGCAGCCACCGCCCCTCAGCGCAGCCGGACCTGGATCATCTGGGTGATCGTCGGTGTCGCGATGCTCGTTGCGGTAGTTCTCGCGGCGGTGCTCATCCCGCTTGCGATCCTCGGTTTCGGACGGGTGAGCGCGCCGGCCACGGTCGAACCGACGAACGATGATGAACGCGGCGCCGTCGAGGCTGTGTACGAGTTCGACGAGGCCTGGCAGACCGCCGACTGCGATCTCTTCCTCGGGGTCACGACCGAGCGCCTGCGCGAGATCGTGCAGATCAAGGACTGCGCGACCTTCACGGGTCAGTCCGACGCGTTCACCGAGTGGTACTCGGACTACGAGATCGTCGTGACCGACATCCGTGGCCCGGAATACGAGTACACCGTCGCAACCCAAGAGAGCTACATCGCGCACTTCGACCAGGACGGCAACCCGATCGAACCGGGTGTGCGGGAGGTCGTCGAGTACGAATACACGGTGGTTCCGGATGACGACGGCTGGGCAATCTACGACCTCGTGAGCGTAGAGTAGCCCCGAACCCGTCGCGTCGGGGCGGCTGCCCCAGACCAGTAGCTAGCACAGACCAGTAGGCTGGCACGGCCGGCGTTCCGGCGCCGACGAGAGCGAGCACATGACCACCACACCCCAGCCGCGCACCGCGCGCTTCTACATCGTCGCGATTCTGGTGGGTTTGGCTGCGGGCCTGTTGTCGGGTCTGTTCGGCGTCGGTGGCGGCACGGTCATCGTGCCCGCACTGGTCTTTTTTCTGGGGTTCAATCAGCGACTCGCTGCCGGCACTTCGCTCGCGGCGATCGTTCCGACGGCAACGGTCGGTGTGATCTCCTATGCGATGACCGGCTCGGTGGCGTGGATCGCCGCGATCATCCTCGCCGCCGGGGCGATCATCGGTGCTCAGATCGGCACGTGGCTGCTGCACCGACTTCCCTTGCCGGTGCTGCGCTGGGGCTTTGTCGGGTTCCTCGTGCTCGTGATCATCAGCCTGTACCTCGTGATCCCCTCGCGGGACGCAGAGATCGAGTACACGATCCTCTCGGTCATCGGCCTCATCGTGCTGGGCCTGATCACCGGCATCCTGGCGGGCCTTCTCGGTGTCGGCGGGGGCATTGTGGTCGTTCCCGTGCTCATGATCCTGTTCGGGGCGAGCGACCTCGAAGCCAAGGGCACCTCTCTGCTGATGATGATCCCCACGGCCATTTCTGGAACCGTCGGAAACATCCGGCGCAAGAACGTCGACCTGCCCGCGGCCATTGCCATCGGTGTCGCAGCGTGCACGACGACCGCGCTCGGCGCCTGGATCGCGACGCTCGTCGATCCGTTCGTCGGCAACGTGCTGTTCTCGATCTTCATCGCCTTCATCGCGGTGCAGATGGCGCTGCGGGCGATTCGCGCTCAGCGCTCCAGTTCCTGAGCGGCCGGATGCCGAGCGTCACCAGCCTGTGGTGAGGACCCGGTCGAGCGAATCGACGAAGTAGTCAACCGACTCGAGTGACACGCACAGTGGGGGTTTGATCTTCAGCACGTTCAGGTAGTCACCGGTGGGCTGCATGATCACCCCGAGCGTGAGCAGCCTGTCGCAGATTGCCGCGGTCTCGTCGGTCGCCGGCTCCAGGGTGATGCGGTCACGCACGAACTCGACGCCGAGATACAGGCCCGCGCCGTGCACTGCTCCCACGATCGGGTGGGACTCAGCCAGGCGTTCCAGACGTCGCTTCAGATGCGCTCCGACGACCCGCGCGTTCTCTTGCAGACCCTCCTGCTCGATGACATCGAGAACAGCCAGACCGATCGCCGCCGAGACCGGTGAGCCGCCGGTCGATGAGAAAAAGTACCCCTGGGTGCGGTACCGATCGGCGATCTCCCGGCGGGTGATGACGGCGCCGATGGGGTGGCCTGCGCCGATCGACTTCGCGACCGCAACGATATCGGGCACGACCCGCTGCTGCTCGAACCCCCAGAACCATTCGCCGAGCCGGCCGAAGCCCACCTGCACCTCGTCGGCGATGGCGAGGCCACCGTGTCGGCGAATAGCTTCGTAGACCTGCGCGAGATACCCCGGCGGTAGCGCGACACCCCCGGCGTTTCCGAAGAAGGTCTCGCAGATGAGCCCGGCGGGAGCGCGTCCGGATGCCGCGAGTTGATCGATCACCGCCACGGCTTCGGGTCCGTACCGTTCGGCATCGTCGCCGCGATGGATGCCGCGGTAGGGATTGGCGGCAGAAACGGTGTGCACCCACTCCGGGCGCGTCGCCAGCGCGTTCGGGTTGTCGGCGATCGACGTCGACACGGCATCGCTCGCGAAGGTCCACCCGTGGTAGGCCTCGCGCATCGCGACGATATCGGTGCGGCCCGTGGATGCCATCGCCAGTCGAAGAGCGAGATCTGTGGCCTCCGACCCCGAGTTGACGAAGAACACCGTGTCGAGCTCCGCGGGCAGCGTCTGAGCGATGCGCTCGGCGTACTCGGTGATCGCGCCGTAGTGGAAGCGAGAGTTGGTGTTGAGCAGGTTGAGCTGTCGGGTTGCGGCATCCGCGACGCGGGGATGCGCATGGCCCACCGAGGCGACGTTGTTGACCATGTCGAGGTAGACCCGACCGTCGAGGTCGATCAGATACTCCCGCCATCCGCGTTCGATCCTCGGTGGCGTGTCGTAGTAGTGCTCCTGGACCTCGGCGAGGACTCCGTGGCGACGGGCAAGAATGTCGTCCTCGCGCGGGAGCGGCGGCGCCATCCCGAGCGCGTCGGAGACGTCGCCGACCACCTCGCACCAGGCCTCGGCCAGATCCGCGGTGACCCGGGGAGGCGGCGGTTCGTCGCCTGCCGCATGGCGCTGGACGAACAGGCGCGTGCGTGCCGGAAGCGCAGCATCCGAGCCGTCGGGAACGCCGGTGATCGTGACGACCTCGTCGCCGCAACGCCAGGTGAGCGTCCCGGCGCCGCCTGTCCACTCGCCATCGTCTCGACCGAGCGCGAGC
>NZ_JASBSF010000381.1 GCF_030149085.1 Microbacterium sp.
GACCCCGAGCAGCAGTTCGCTCCGATCAAGGCACGCGGCGGATCCGATGCAGGCGCGAAGGAGACCGCAGAAGAACTCGATGAAGAGGACACCGGCGAGGCGATCACGGGAAGCATCCGGGTTCCGGGGAGCCGCGAGAGCGTCTTCGCCGTCGCCTGGCGCTACCGGGCCGTCCTGTCACGGCTCGGGGTTGCTGCGGCGTCGCTGGCTGCGGTGCGATCTGCCCGTCAGGTGGTTCTGCCACTGTGGGGCGTGTCGATCGGGCTCGACGCGCAGACCATTGCGCTCGTCGTCGGCGTCTCGGGCGCGATCGATTTCGCCCTCTTCTATGCGAGCGGCCAGGTCATGGACCGCTTCGGACGGCTGTGGGCAGCCCTTCCCGCGATGCTGCTGATGGGCCTCGGATTCCTCGCACTCGCCTTCACGCACGACCTCGACTCGTCGGCGATGTGGTTCGCGATGTTCGCCGCGGTCCTGGGTGTCGGCAATGGGCTGTCCAGCGGCATCCTGCTCACCCTCGGCGCCGACGTCGCCCCGCGCACGGACCCCGCCCCGTTCCTCGGGTCGTGGCGCATGTTCACCGACGCCGGTGGGGCCGCAGCACCGCTGCTCGTCTCGGGGATCGCGGCGGTCTCGACCCTGTCGGTGGCAACCGGCGCGGTCGGTGTACTCGGGCTCCTGGGCGCGGCCGCCTTCGTGCGCTGGGTTCCCCGCTTCGTGCCGCGGTCGGGTCGCGCGGGCTGAGCAGGTCAGTCGGTGACGATCGGGATGCCGGTCGCAGCTGAGGCGTCACTGACGCCGCCGGCATCGGTGACATCCGTGAAGCCGAGGTCAGTCATGATCGCGACGGCCTGTGCCGACCGGTTTCCGGTGCGGCAGTACACGATGTAGGTGCCGTCGAGGGGCTGCTCGGCAATCTCCTGCTCGAACGAACCCGACTGCAGGTTGACGTTGATCGCACCCTCGAGGTGCCCCTCGGCATACTCGTCGGGCGTCCGCACGTCGATGATGACAGCGCCCTCGGGAACCTCGACCGATGGCGTCGCCGAGCAGGCCGCGAGGCTCGTCGCGAGAACGACGGCGGCCAGTGCGGCCACGGCAAGACGGATGCGGCGCATGAGGGGTCCTTACTGAGCAGAGCAGGCAGTTCCCGACACGAACAGTACGGAATCCACCCGAGGGGTATACCCCCTAGGGTATGATACAGATCATGGCAACCCGTGAGATCACCCTCGAGACGATCGAGACGACCATCAATGACTCCGGCATCGTGCTGCTCGACTTTTGGGCAGCGTGGTGCGCGCCGTGCCGCATGTTCGGTCCCGTGTTCGAGAAGTCTTCCGAGGCTCACCCCGAGATCGTGTTCGGCAAGATCGACACCGAGGCCCAGCAACAACTCGCGGCGGGCTTTCGCATCACCTCGATACCGACGCTCATGGCCTTCCGCGACGGCATCCTCGTCTTCTCACAACCCGGCGCCCTCGCGGCACCGCAGCTCGAGCAGGTGATCACCGCGGTCGAAGGCCTCGACATGGATGACGTCCGTCGCCAGATCGCGCAGCAGGACGCGGCCCAGGACGCCCCGAGCGCACCGTGAGCCTGCTCCGGGTCTGCACGATCACGCGCGGCGAACGCATCGTGCGATGGGCGGCGGCCGTCTTCGTCGCAGCCATCGCCGGGAGCGCGGCGACCACGGGTGTGTGGGCACTGGCTGTTCCTGCGTTGCTTGGCGCGCTCTTGCTCGCGGCGATGGCGATCACCGGGTGGTGCCCCGGGATCGCGGCGACCGAGTCAGCGGATGCTGCGCCCAACACGTTGGGCATTCCGGAGGCGCGTCAACGCATCGACGTCGATTGAGGTCTGCCGCCGAAGACTCAGACGGCGCTCAGAGCCCGCGTCGGCGCGCGCAGCACGTCCTCCAACGCGTCGAGCAGAGCCTCGGGC
>NZ_JASBSF010000383.1 GCF_030149085.1 Microbacterium sp.
TGTGGAGTCCAGAGGCGCTGGAAGCCGTCGGGCACTCCCGCGAACTCAGATGAGGGCACGGTGTCTGACTCGGATGCCGCGGCATCCGTCATGCCAGGTCCTCCGCAGTGTCCACGAGCGTGCGCTCGGCGATCGCCGTCAGGATGCGCTCGATCGCGTCGTCGACGGGGATGCCATTGGTCTGCGTCCCGTCGCGGAAGCGGAACGAGACTGTCCCTGCGGAGCGGTCCTGCTCCCCCGCGATCAGCTGGATCGGCACCTTCTGCGTCGTGTGTGTGCGGATCTTCTTCTGCATCCGGTCATCGGAGTGATCGACCTCGGCCCGCACCCCGCGCGCACGCAGGCGCGCCACGATCTCATCGAGGTAGCCGCCGTATTCTTCGGCGACCGGGATCGCGACGACCTGCGTCGGCGAAAGCCACACCGGGAATGCCCCCGCGTAGTGCTCGAGCAGGATCGCGAAGAAGCGCTCGATCGAACCGAACAGCGCACGGTGGATCATGACGGGACGGTGCTTCGCTCCGTCGGGGCCGGTGTATTCGAGTTCGAAGCGCTCGGGCTGGTTGAAGTCGAGCTGGATCGTCGACATCTGCCAGGTGCGGCCGATGGCGTCGCGTGCCTGCACCGAGATCTTCGGCCCGTAGAACGCGGCGCCGCCCGGGTCGGGTACGAGTTCGAGACCCGAAGCTTCAGCTACCTCGCGCAGAGTCTCGGTAGCTTCTGCCCACAGGGCGTCGTCACCGATGAACTTCGGGTTGCCCTCCTCCTTGGTCGACAGCTCGAGGTAGAAGTCCTGCAGACCATAGTCGCGCAGCACCGACAGCACGAAGTCGAGGTTTCGGGTGAGTTCGTCGCGCACCTGATCGGCCGTGACGTAGATGTGTGCGTCATCCTGGGTCATCCCGCGCACGCGAGTGAGCCCCGCGAGGGTCCCGCTCTTCTCGTAACGGTAGACCGTGCCGAACTCCGCCAGACGCAGCGGAAGCTCACGGTAGCTGCGACCCCGCGACCGGAAGATCAGGTTATGGAACGGACAGTTCATGGGCTTGAGGTAGTACTCCTGCCCCTGCCGCGTCACGTGACCCTCGGCATCCACGACTTCGTCGAGCTCCATCGGCGGGTACATCCCGTCGGCGTACCACTGGAGGTGACCGCTGGTCATGAAGAGGTCGCCCTTGGTGATGTGGGGCGAGTTGACCATGTCGTAGTCTGCGGCGAGCAGGCGCTGGCGCATGTACTGCTCGATCTCGTAGCGGATGATGCCGCCCTTGGGGTGGAAGACCGCAAGGCCCGGCCCGATCTCGTCAGGGAACGAGAAGAGGTCCAGTTCCGCGCCGAGCTTACGGTGGTCACGGCGGGCAGCTTCTTCGAGTCGGTGCTGGTAGGCGCGAAGCTCGTCCTTGGTCGGCCACGCGGTGCCGTAGATGCGCTGCAGCTGCGGGTTCTTCTCGCTGCCCCGCCAGTAGGCGCCGGCGATCCGGGTCAGGTCCCAGCCGTTGCCGATCATTCGTGTGCCGGGCACGTGCGGGCCGCGGCAGAGGTCCTTCCAGACCGTCTCGCCGTCGCGGGTCACGTTGTCGTAGATCGTCAGTTCCGCACCGCCGACCTCGACCGAGGCGCCCTCGGCAGCATCCGCACCGCCGCCCTTGAGGCCGATGAGCTCGAGTTTGAACGGCTCGTCGGCAAGCTCTGCGCGCGCTTCGTCTTCGGTGACAACGCGACGTGTGAAGCGCTGACCCTCGCGGACAATGCGCTCCATCTCCTTCTTGATGGCTTTGAGGTCTTCGGGCGTGAAAGGCTCGTCGACGCCGAAGTCGTAGTAGAAGCCGTCGGTGATCGGAGGTCCGATCCCGAGGTTCGCCTGCGGACGGATCCGCTGCACGGCCTGCGCCAGAACGTGCGCTGTCGAGTGGCGAAGGATGTCGAGCCCGTCGGAGCTGTCGATCGTCACCGGCTCCACCGTGTCCTCAGCGGTCACAACCGTCGCGAGATCCCGCAAGGTGCCGTTGACCCGTAGGGCCACGACAGAGCGGTCGGGGAAGAGAGCGAAGCCGTCGGCGGGATAGGCCACGTCAGACGGGACGAGCGGTTGTGTCACAGCGAACTCCTGGGCGATGTCAGTCTCAAGGCTACCGAGCCGAGCGGGGGCGTCGGACCAGAGCGATCACATGATCTGCCCGATGTACGAGTACTTGACGAACACCTCGGGCGCGAGCCCCGCCTCCTCGAGCACTCCCTGCACGGCAGCCATCATGTAGCGCGAGTCCCATCCCATGTAGAGGTGGTGCTCGTCATCCAGGCTGTCCCAGTCACCGTTCCACGCGCGATCGTTGTAGACGGGCCCACCTCGCCGGGAGCAGTACGCGATGACAGCGTCACGTCGATCCGCCCACAGTCGCTTGAAGATTCGATTGAAGAGGTACTTGATGTCGGGGACTTCCCAGTGCTCACCGACGTACTCGACATACGAGAACTCGCGCTCCCACCCGCGAGGCCATCCGCGCCGCGCAATTGCATCCAGGATGGGCGTCAAACCGTCATCGTCGATCATGAGTGGTCCTCGGCGTCGCCAGAGGGTCATCACCTGCTGAGCGAGTTGCGCGGACCGAACGCTGATCGCAGCTGTCCCCCACGTTTCGATGGACTCCAGCTGCCGCGTCAGGGCGAGGGAGCTCTTCCCGTAGACCTTGCGTTTAACGGGGAAGTCGGCGCCGAAGACCTGAGCCGCGAGTGCCTCCTCCAGCAGCGTGAGGTTGCCCAGGGTCGCGGCCAGGGCACGATGACTGTTCTGTTCGTCCTCGCTGTAGTCCTTCCACCGCCGCCCATCGCCGCCGGTCCAGTCATCCGATGGCGCGGGCGGGAAGACATGGTCGATGACGAGGTCATTCTGCGCCGGATCGGTGTCGGCCAGCCGCGACAGAACATACTCCGGATGCGGCAGGGGGCTGTGCTTCAGCGCAACGCGTACCCGATCATCGGACGGCGTGAGGCGCGAGATCGCCGTCGCCAGCGCGTCGATGCCGTCCGATGATGCCCGGACAAGGCGCGCGACCAGGCGCTCCGAACCCACGCCGACGACATCGCGGCGCAAGACAAGCGACTGCAGGTCGTCGAGCACGTCGAGGAGATCGTCACGTCCGACCTCGCCGCCGCGGTGTCGCGCGTACAGCGACATGACCAACGGGTACATCCCGCGGCCGAACGTATTGAGGTGGTGCAGACGCACCCGGATTTCGGCATCCGGCTCACCCGTGGGGTCAAGCAGCGTCGCGTAGAGCTGGGCGACGGATCTCCACTGCTCCGCCTGGGTTCGAAGCGCCGCGGGGTCGAGTCGAGGGAAATGCGCCCGGAACACGTCATAGACACCGCGACCCGATGCGGTCGTGGCGACCTCGCGTCCGCCGACCATGACGAGATAGTGAGCCCAGAACGACGCGATGTGCTCACCGGTGCTCCGCTCGATGGCGGCCCAGTACTCGTCTTCGATGACCAACTGCTCGGCGTGCGAGAGTCCCATGAGTACGTAGTTGTGAATCAGCTCATGGTCGCGCAGTGGCTCGCCGGTGGAGTTCAGGCTCTCGAAGATCTGCTGGGCATTGGCGCCGGTGCCGAGTGAGATGGCGACGTGCTCCAGCCGCTGGAGTCCGCGCCAGACCCGAGCGACATCATCGGCGGCAATCTGACTACGAAAGAACGCATAGTTGTCGGCGAACCGCGAGGGCGTCGGCGCGACATCCGTAGCCCCAACGACGACTTCACGGAAAAGTCCTGCCCACTCGCGATGGGGCCGAAGCTTCGTGTCACCGGTCGCGCCGTGAAGGAACACGCGCTGAAGCTCCTCTGCAAGTACGGAGTCTTCGTCCCGGATGGTGTGGAACAGGGCAGCAACCAGAAGCATCAGCGTCGTGATGCGTTGCTGCCCGTCGATGAGCACCCACTCCTCGGCGTCTTCGCCCGAGCGTGGGCCCGCCGAATCGGCTGCGCTGAGGACCGAGCCGATGAAGTGCATCTGGTCGTCATCCCGATCGGCCACGGCACGGATGTCGCTCAGGAGCTGTTCGCAGCCCCCGATATCCCACCGGTATTGCCGCTGATAGACCGGGACGACGATCGTGGCCTGAGCCGACGCCAGCCACGCGACCGTATTCACGGCGTGAGCGCGGATGTTCGTCGCAGTGATCATCGAGTGTCTCCTCCGGCTGTGTGGACGACCCCGACGAGTCTAATAATCACGGCGCGGATGCCCAGGTTCCCGCGCAGGGCCGGAGGTAGGGTTACCTAAGTTGGGCCTGTAAAAACGCGCTGGCTCACCGACCGAAAGGCACAGACCCTATGGGTTACATCAAG
Organism: Microbacterium sp.; assembly: GCF_030149085.1. Lineage (GTDB taxonomy): Bacteria > Actinomycetota > Actinomycetes > Actinomycetales > Microbacteriaceae > Microbacterium. The sequence continues at coordinate 4,348 of NZ_JASBSF010000383.1, forward strand.
AGCGCCGCTCTCGACGAGACCGGCTTTGTCGTCCTCGACAGTTACAACGAGCCCGTCGATCCGAAGGAATGGCTCGACATCGAATACGTGGACTGGAAGTCCTCGGGTGACACCCGATTCGCTCCCCTCGCCTCGGCCAAGGGCGAGATCGAGTGCAACGGCTTCTGGAATCACCAGCCGCCCCGCACCGACAAGGACGGCGTCTGGATCGATTCGCAGACCGAACTTGCTCCCACTCTCACTGCACGGGCGAAGGAGCCGGGCGCGAACGTCGGACGCTGCCGCATCATCGAGCTGCAGCCGAACTCCTACGCGGACTGCCTGTACAACCTCCACCAGGACGACAACAACCGCCTGAACCCCGATGGCACCGGCTGGGTCGTTCGCGGCTTCTTCAATCTGACCGACGACAAGGACAGCTACTTCGTCCTTCGTGAGAACCGCACCGACCCGAGCATCGAGTACCGCATCGCTCTTCCCGCCGGTGCTCAGCTGATCGTCGACACCCAGCGACTCTGGCACGCTGTCCACCACCAGGGCGACAAGCCGCGCTACTGCCTCATCACCTCGTGGACATCGGGCCCGGAGCTTGACGCCTATATCGAGAAGTACCACGGCAAGCCCACCACCGAGTACTACCCGGTCTCGGAGGAGATTCGCGAGGCCGGCCAGGCCGAGCAGGCGCGCCGGGATGCAGCCCGTGCCGCCTACTACGCAGCAAAGGGTCAGAAGGAGAAGCTCGCGATGAGCGAGGCCTGATCCACAACGACTCGAAGGCCCCCACCCGATGAAGGGTGGGGGCCTTCGTCGTCTAGGGTGCCCAGTGAGCCAGTTCGGTCGCGCCCCTGTGCGGCGTCCGGGGTTCGCACCCGCCGCACGGCGCGACCGCCTCGGGG
>NZ_JASBSF010000005.1 GCF_030149085.1 Microbacterium sp.
TCCCGAGCTCGAAGAGAAGCTGCGCGAGAAGGGCGACGGCAAGAAGCTGGCGGCCGTCGAGCACTCCTCGGACCTCGCCGAGGTGCACATGGTGCGCCAGGGTGAGCCCAAGGGCCTGGGCCACGCAGTGCTGCGTGCGAAGTCGCACGTCGGTAACCACCCGTTCGCGGTGCTCCTCGGTGATGACCTGATCGACGAGCGCGACCCGCTGCTGACCAAGATGCTCGATGAGCACCGCCGAACGGGTGCCGCGATCGTCGCGCTCATGGAGGTCGACCCCGAGCAGATCCACCTCTACGGTTGCGCGGTTGCTGAGCCCACCGATGACCCGGATGTTGTGACCGTCGGTGGCCTTGTCGAGAAGCCCGCGAAGGAAGACGCTCCCTCGAACCTTGCGATCATCGGCCGCTACGTGCTCGCGCCGACCGTGTTCGACGTGCTCGAGCACACCGAGCCCGGTAAGGGCGGCGAGATCCAGCTCACGGACGCGCTTGAGGAGCTCGCGAAGGACCCCAACGGCCCCGGCGTGCGCGGCGTGATCTTCCGAGGACGCCGCTACGACACCGGCGATAAGGTTGACTACATCAAGGCCATCGTTCAGCTCGCCTCGGACCGTGAAGACCTCGGCGCCGAGCTGAAGCCCTGGTTGAAGGATTTCGCGGCGACCCTGTAGCGCCGCCCGGGTGGGAGGGGTCACGTGGATCTGACGTCCCCCTTCCACCACGGTCCGGTATCGATCCGTCTCATCCGACCGCGCGACGCCCGCGTTCTGCAGCAGCAGCTCCTCGACAATCGATCGTGGTTGCGCCGGTGGGAGGCCACCAGCCCCGACGGGCCGGTCTCGTTCGACATGAGGCTCAGCATCCGTCGCCTCTTGCAGCAGCACCGCGAGGGAGCCGGTGTGCCCTACGTCATGGAGTATGAGGGGCAGGTCGCGGGGCAGCTCAACGTCTGGGGGATCGCGCGGGGCTCTCTTGCCTCGGCGACGATCGGGTACTGGATCGCCGAGGAGTTCGCCGGCCGCAATGTGACGCCGATCTCGGTTGCCCTCGCCACCGACATCTGTTTCCGGGAGCTCAACCTGCATCGGGTGGAGATCTGCATCCGTCCCGAGAACCGCGCGAGTCTGCGGGTGGTCGAGAAACTCGGCTTCCGATATGAGGGCTATCGGCGTCGCTACATCCACATCGACGGTGACTGGCGTGACCACTACGCCTTCGCGCTCGTGCGCGAGGACGTTCCCGAAGGTGTGCTGCACCGGTGGGTGGCGGGGCGGGTCCCGCCGGATGCCGCGACCGTGCCTCCCGAAGACCGGATGCCCGTCTGAATCGGTGCCTGTTGGCGCAAACCGAGACAGACACACGTCGCGGGCTCCCGGGATCGTGCGTCCGCGTCGCATACCGTATGGATCATGGATGGGCAGGTACTCGGGGGTGGCGTGATCGTCGCGGTTTCCGTGCTCCTGTGGCTCGTCTATCTCGTGCCCTCCTGGTACGAGCGTCGCCAGTACGACGCGGCCGAACGAAACGCCGTCCGCTTGAACCAGGCGCTGCGCGTTCTCGCCGAGACGAGCGAGACGCCGGACGAGGTTCGCCTCGAGCTCAACACCCGCACCGCACAAGCGCAGCAGCGCGAAGCCAAGCGCGCGCTCGCCGAGCGAGAGCGGCTCGCCAAGCTTGCCGCCGCGGAGCGGGAGCAGGCAGCGGTTGAGGAGGCCCGTTCCGAGCTCGTTGCCGCGCGGTCGCTTCCGGCAGCTCGTCGTGCTCGCGCTCGCCGCCGTGCGCGGCTGTTGACCACGATCGTCGGGCTCGTCGCCATTGCCTTCCTCGGTTGGGGCGCGTGGCAGCTGGCCACGACCGGATCGCAGACTCTGCTGTGGTGGTCGGCCGGCATCCTTGCGGTCTGTGCAGCAATGCTCGTGCAAATGGCCCGTATCTCGTCGCGTGCCGCCGTGCGGTCCCAGGTCACCGTGGAAGCCCCCGTGCGGGCAGCCCCCACGGTGCAGGATGTCGCTCTACCCGTCTCGCGCCAGTGGGCGCCGCGCGAACTGCCCAAGCCCCTCACCGCGGCATCCGGATCCCGCGCAGCCGCAACACTCGACGGTGTTGCCGCGCGCGAGGCTCTTCGCCGAGCGGCGCTGGATGAGGCAATGCGCCAGCGCGCGGAAGCCGCTGCGCCGCCCACGATCGACCGCGCTCGCGCCGAGCGTGAACGTGCCCGGCAGGCGGCATCCGTCGCTGCACCTGCGCGGGATACAGCCGCTGCGGCGGGAGTCGATTTCGCACGTATGGGGTACGTCGACGACGCCGAGATCGAAGCCCACGTGCGCGATCTGTTGAGCCGCCGCGCTGCCAGCGCTTAGGGGCTCCAGCGATTCAGCCCGCCGGGGCGTGCGTGATAGTGTTACTGGGTTCACGGGCCTGTGGCGCAGTTGGTAGCGCGCCTCGTTCGCATCGAGGAGGTCAGGGGTTCGAATCCCCTCAGGTCCACCCTGTGTTGAGTCGCGTCATAGGTCTCTCCTGAGTCGCGTCATAGGCGACTAGAAGACCTGACTGCTGTCGCGAGCGGCTATGTGTCACTCTTGCGTCATGCATCTGCGCCGAAGCTTCCCCGCGGTC
>NZ_JASBSF010000012.1 GCF_030149085.1 Microbacterium sp.
TGGCTGGTTCTACGTGATGCACGTGCTCTCGGGTGCGCTCTTCGATCGCCCCGCCTTCACGGGCGTCTCCTGCCACGGCATCGTGCTGGGCTCCGACGGGCAGAAGATGTCGAAGTCGCTGCGCAACTACCCCGACGTGTCCGAGGTGTTCGACCGCGACGGATCCGACGCGATGCGGTGGTTCCTGATGTCGAGCTCGGTGCTGCGCGGCGGCAACCTCGTCGTCACCGAAGAAGGCATCCGTGCTGGGGTTCGCGAGTTCCTCTTGCCACTCTGGAACGCGTGGTACTTCTTCGCGACCTACGCCAACGCGGCATCCGGTCCCGATGGAGCCGGCTACGAGGCGTCCTGGCGCACCGGCTCGACCGACGTCCTGGATCGGTACATCCTGGCCCTTCTCGGCGATCTGGTTGCCGGTGTCGCGGCCGACCTCGAGGTGCTCGACTCCACGAGTGCGGCCGAGAAGCTCCGCGACTTCGCCGAGGCCCTCACCAACTGGTACATCCGCCGGTCGCGCGATCGGTTCTGGCTGGGCGTCACGGACGAACCGCGCTCGCGTGAGGCGTTCGACACGCTCTACACCGTGCTCGAGACGCTCACTCGCGTCGCAGCGCCGCTGATCCCGCTTGTCGCCGAGCGTGTCTGGCAGGGGCTCACGGGCGGTCGCAGCGTGCATCTGCAGGACTGGCCGGATGCGGCATCCTTCGCGCCCGCGACCGACATCCGCACGGCTATGGATGCCGTCCGCGAAGTCTCCAGCGTCGCCAATGCGCTGCGCAAGAAGGAGGGCAAGCGCGTGCGCCTGCCACTCTCGCGCTTGACGGTGGCGGTCACTGATGCCGCATCCCTCGGCCAGTTCGAGGGAATCCTGCGCGATGAACTCAACGTCAAGAGCGTTGACCTCGTCGAACTCACCGATGGTCTTGCCGAGTCCTACGGCATCAGCCAGAGACTCGCCGTCAACGCGCGCGCGGCCGGTCCGCGCCTGGGCAAGCAGGTGCAGCACGTCATCGCCGGGGCAAAAGCAGGCCTCTGGAACGAAGAGGATGGCGTGATCGTCGTCGATGGCATCGCCCTCGAGCCCGGCGAATACGACCTCACGCTCGAAGCTGGGGGAGTTGCCGAAGGCACGGCGATCGCGCTGCTGGGCGCAGGCGGGTTCGTCCTACTCGACACGACCACGACGCCTGAACTGGAGGCCGAAGGGCTGGCGCGCGACGTCATCCGTGCCGTGCAGGACACACGCAAGGCCGCCGGGTTCGACGTGAGCGACCGCATCCGTCTCGAGGTGGAGTTCGAATCTGAAAGCGATGCCACCGCGGTGGTCGCTGGTTTCGATGCTGCTGACGTCGCGGGGGAGACGCTTGCTGTGGCCTACGCCATCTATGGACCCGGCGAGCAGACCTTGCTCAAGAGCTGGTCGCCCGTGGGTGAGATCGAGCACACGGAGCGCGTCTCAGCGGGTACCTATGCGAACGCCGGTGGATTCCGCGTGATCGTTGGCAGGGCTGGAGGAGCCGCATGAACGAGCGAGAGCGCGCAGACGCCGTCTACGAGATCCTGCTGAGTCGACAGGGCGAGCAGTGGGTGCAGCCGCGGATCGAGCGGACGCAGAAGCTGCTGGACTATCTCGACAACCCGCAGCGCACGTACCGGGTCGTGCACGTAACCGGCACGAACGGCAAGACTTCGACGAGCCGCATCATCGAGAGCCTTATCCGCGCTCACGGCCTTCGCACGGGCCTGTTCACCAGCCCGCATCTGGAGCGCTTCACTGAGCGCATCCTCATCGACGGCGAGCCGGTGAGCGATGAGGCCCTCGTTGCAGCCTGGGACGAGATCGCCCCGTTCATCGACCTCGTGGATGCCGAACTCACGGCATCCGGTGATGCGGAACTGACCTTCTTCGAGCTGCTGACGGTGCTGGCCTTCGTCGTGTGCGCCGACGCGCCCGTCGATGTGCTGGTTCTCGAGGTCGGCATGGGCGGGCTGTGGGACTCGACCAATACCGCCGATGGCGATGTCGCCGTGTTCGCCCCGATTGATCTCGACCACGCCGCGCGGCTCGGCGACACGATCGAGCAGATCGCCACCGTGAAGGCAGGCATCATCAAGGACGGCGCGGCTGTCGTGTCAGCGCGGCAAGCGCCATCGGCTGAGGCGGTGCTGCGCGGACAGGCCGGAAGACGAGACGCGACGTTCGCAATCGAGGGCGACCAGTTCGCGCTGCAGCAGTCTGCTCTGGCCGTCGGCGGCCAGCTGATTTCGGTCCGCGGGCTGGCCGCCGAGTACGCCGATCTTTACCTGCCGCTGTATGGCTCGCACCAGGGCTTCAATGCTGCGCTGGCGATCGCTGCCGTTGAGGCGCTCATCGGGGGCGGTCGGCAGCCGATCGCCGCCGACGTGCTGGTGGAAGGTCTGTCCAGCGTCACGTCACCGGGAAGACTCCAGCTCATCGGCACGGAGCCGACGGTGCTCGTCGATGCTGCACACAATCCGCACGGAGCGCGAGCTCTCGCCCAGGCCCTCGGCGAATCGTTCGACTTCGACGAGTGGGCACTGGTGATCGGCGTCCTCTCCGATAAGGATGCCGACGGCATCGTGTTGGCGTTGAGTGAGGTCGCGACGGCGTTCTTCGTCACGGCACCCGATTCCGATCGAGCAACGGATGCTGACGCTCTGGCCGACCTGCTCGAGGCGCGGGAGCTTCCCGCCGCCGTCTTTCCTGAGCTCGAGTCGGCTGCCGAAGCCGCGAGGACCTGGGCGAGCTCGGCGCCGCGTCGCGCCGTCATCATCACCGGGTCGGTCGTGCTCGCCGGAGAAGCGATCACGCTCTCGGTAGATAACGAGTGGAAAGCGGGGTCCGGCGCGTGAGCGCGGCCGAGCCTGCGGCATCCTCGCGCCCGCGCCGCGCCCGTGGCGCCCGGGAATCCCTCGGATCGGTCGTTCTCGGCTTCGAGTCGATCATCGTTTTCCTCGGCGGGCTCGTGGTCTATGGCCTTCGCGTGCTGCCTGACGGGATCGAGCCGTGGTGGGGGATCGTCGGAGGTTCGGTCCTGGCGCTGTTGATGATCATCACCGCCGGGCTGCTGCGTCACTCCTGGGCGATCGCAGTGGGCTGGGCTTTGCAGGTCGTCGTTCTGCTGGGCGGCTTTCTCGTGCCCGCACTCGTTATTGTGGCGATCATTTTCGGTGGGATGTGGGCGTATGCAACGATCAAAGGGGCATCCCTCGATGCTCGCAACGCCCGACGCGCGGCACCCCCCGAACCCTCGAACGGAGAATAACGATGTCGACCGAAGAGACCCTCGTTCTGGTGAAGC
>NZ_JASBSF010000013.1 GCF_030149085.1 Microbacterium sp.
CCGCGCCTCCTGCACTCGACCAGGATGGCGAGGCGGTCCGACGGTGGCTGCAAGTCGCGGAAGACGATGAAGACCACGTCGGCGATCGGGTTACCGTCCCGGCGATTCGGAAAGAGGGACGCTGAGAGATGACGATCACGAAGGCGGCACATCCGGTGGATACGGACTTTTATCAGATCGGTGATCTTCTCGGCGACGACGACCGCAATCTCATCACACGTGTGCGCGGATTCGTGGATTCCGAGGTCCTGCCAGTTATCAACGAGTACTGGGAGTTAGCGGACTTCCCTTACCAGATCCTCCCCGCACTGGGCGAGCTGGGAATCGTGGGCACCGCGATCCAGGGCTACGGCTGCCCGGGACTGACCCGACTGCAGACCGGCCTCGTCGCGATGGAACTGTCACGCGGCGACGGCAGTGTGAACACGCTCAATGCCGTGCACTCGGGACTCGCGATGGGCAGCATCGCACTGCTCGGCGACGACGAGCAGAAGCAGCGCTGGCTGCCCGAAATGGCAGCCCTCCGCAAGCTCGGCGCGTTCGCGCTGACCGAGCCCGAGCACGGATCAGACTCCGTTGCGCTGGAAACCACAGCCCGCCGCGAAGGAGACGTCTATGTGATCGACGGTGCCAAGCGGTGGATCGGCCTCGGCCATGTCGCCGACATCGTCATCATCTGGGCACGCGACACCGCAGACTCGAAGGTGAAGGCATTCGTCCTTGAGAAGAATGCCGATGGAGGATACCCCGACGGATATGAGGCCGAGGCGATCACCGGGAAGATCGCCAAACGCGCGATCCAGCAGGCGCACATCGAGATCTCCGGACTGAGGATCCCTGCCGGGAACAAGCTGGCGAAGTCGACCTCATTCCGTGACGTCTCCGCGATCCTCAACCGCACCCGCAGCACCGTCGCGTGGGAGGCGCTCGGGCACGCACTCGCCGCGTACGAGGCGGCAGCGGCCTACGTCCAGGAGCGCGTCCAGTTCGGCAAGCCCATCGCGAGCTACCAGCTGGTGCAGAACAAGCTGGCCAACATGCTCGCCGATCTCACCGCGATGCAGCTGCTCTGCTTCCGCACAGCCACCCTGCAGGATGAAGGCCGACTGACGAACGAACAGGCCTCGCTCGCGACGATGTTCACCGGCCAGCACGCGCGTGCACTCTGCCGGGATGCCCGCGACCTCCTCGGCGGCAACGGACTCCTTCTGGAGAACCACGTCGCCCGCCACCTCACCGACATGGAAGTCGTCCACACGTATGAGGGAACCGACTTCATCCAGTCGCTCATCATCGGGCGCCAGATCACCGGAATATCGGCGTTCGCCTGACCCTCGGCCGACCACGGAAGGGAGCCCGCCATGACCGCGAGCTTTGTCTACGATGCTGTCCGCACCCCCTTCGGGCGGGCGGGTGGCGCGCTCAGCGGCATCCGGCCCGACGATCTCGCCGCAGTCGTCATGAAGGCGACCGTCGCGCGCATGGGCCTCGACCCCGCGCGCATCGATGACGTGATCTTCGGCGATGCGAACCAAGCAGGAGAGGACAACCGCGACGTCGCCCGTTTCGGGGCGCTGCTGGCAGGCTTCCCCACCAGTGTCACCGGCGTGACCGTCAACCGACTCTGCTCGTCGTCGCTGGAAGCGGTGATCCAGGCCGCCCGCGCTGTCGAGACCGGCGACGCCGGTCTCGTGCTCGCCGGCGGAGTGGAGTCGATGAGCCGGGCCCCGTTCATCGTGGAGAAGTCGCCGAGGCCGTGGCCGGCGGTCGGTAACCAGACACTGTGGAACACCTCCATCGGGTGGCGGATGACCAACCCGAAGCTGCCGAAGCAGTGGACCATCTCCAATGGAGAATCGGCGGAGAAGATCGCCCGAGAGTGGGGAATCTCCCGAGATGCCCAGGACGAGTTCGCCGTGCGCTCTCACCGGCTGGCAGCTAAAGCGTGGGCTGACGGGGTCTACGATGGCGAGATCGTGCACGTGCCAGGGGCCGACCTGGCACGCGACGAGGGCATCCGGGACGACACTTCCGTGGACAAGCTCGCCGGGCTTACTCCGCTGTTCGCGCGCGACGGCGAAGGCACCGTCACCGCCGGCAACTCCTCGCCGATCAACGACGGCGCTTCCGCCGTTCTGATCGCCGCGGAGGGTGCGCTGCCCGGCGAGCCACTCGCGCGGATTGCGGGACGCGGGGCGCATGGCGTCGATCCGCATCTGTTCCCGATCGCGCCGATCGAGGCGGCGAACAAGGCGCTCGCACGCGCCGGCCGGTCCTGGGCCGATGTCGACGTGGTCGAGCTCAACGAGGCGTTCGCTTCACAGTCGCTCGCATGCGTCGCCGGGTGGCCTGAACTTGATCCTGAGCGGGTCAACATCCACGGCGGAGCGCTGGCCATCGGCCATCCGCTGGGCGCTTCGGGGGGCCGCATTCTCGGGCATGCCGCGCATGAGCTTGCGCGACGCGGAGGCGGCGTCGCCGTCGTGGCGATCTGCATCGGCGTGGGTCAAGGCCTCGCCGTCGTGCTGGAACGGTGACAGTGAGACCGCGAGCATCCGTTCGTGGTGGGGTCATTGGCAGTCCCAGAGTCAACCGAAGCTTCAGCATTCCCCTCCGACGTTCTTCCTCGACGGTGAGATGCTCGAGCTCGGCCAGCTGCAGTGACCTCCAGCGCTCTCGCCGCCGTGACAGGCCGCTGACCAGACAGGGTCGGCGCGTCAGAGAGCGGTGTAGGAATCCGCCATTTCCCGTGGAATCCTGAGTCCGGGACCACCGCCAACTAGCGTGGAATCCCTGGGGTTATCCGCCATCTCGAGCGGGAACCTACACAACTGTAGGGATCTTTCTGAAATGTCCATTTCGCAGTTGAAATGTCCACGCGATGTCCATATGGACATTTCGGACGCCGGCCGACCGTCGCGATCATGTGGGCGGCGGTTTCACAGCGCCTCAGCTTCTCTGCTGGATCGCGGCTAGCGCCCGGGTATTGTCGGCACGATGCCGTTGCCGCGTATCCGTTGTTGAAGGGGTGAGTATGTCTGCTGTTGTTGCGCGACTTGACGTGGACCTCACGGATATTGAGTGCATTGTGAAGGTCACGCGGCCACTGGTCGGAGTACCGGACTCCGTGAACTGGACGGAGTTGCCGTCGGGCGTCGCGAAGATCTCCGCTGACGCGACGTTGTACATCTTCGATGACGACGACGAGGGGGAGCCGGAGCGTCGTGTCATCGCGCGCGCTACTGCGTACACCGTCGACCTCGACCGGGTGGGTGACGTCGTTGACGTGTTCGATCAAGTAGGCGGCGAAGCATTCGAGATCACCGAGTCGATTCTCGGTGATGAGAACGTCTTCGAGTGGCTCGACTCCCGCGATCCGCTGGTTGGCGAGCAGGTGTCGCAGCTCGTGATCGTCGAGGGCGTCTTTGTGGAGCCACCGTACCGGGGTCAGCGCCTTGGTCCACGTCTGCTCACGACGCTGGTGGAGACGGTGACCGGCACGGGGAGGGAGACTCTCATCGTTCTCCGCGCGCAACCGGTGCCGTGGGAGCACCTGTCCGAGATCGAGTTTCGGCGCTCCCGAAAGAAGGTCGCTGCGTCGTACGAAAGCGTCGGGTTTGCGCACTTCCGGGACAACATCTATTGGCGTCACAACGCGTTCGTCGGGACCGAGAACCTCGAGGCGTGAGTCACGCCCCCGGGTATTTGGGAACCTTCAGGTCGACCTCCCCGGCCAGGTGGCGAGCGTCGTCGGGCGGGTCCAGTTGCGGCGGGCGGTGCGCTCCGTGGTGAGATCGTGCGGAGCGGCAACGATCCACACGGTCGCTTCCCGCGTCGATCAGATCCGACGAGCCCTCACTGACTATCACCACGATGGCTCACCAACGTCTACGACGAAGACAACCCGGCCGGATCCTCCACCACACCAGGGGACAGGACCATCAATCAAGAAGGGTTTCTCATGCAGTCAGCGCCTCGAGGATGAGACCGCGCACGTGATCAAAGTCGAGGTCGGCCGGAAGCTGGAGCCACGCGTTCTTCTGACCCTTGTAGTGTGTCCCGACGCCGGCGTCAACGAGAGCCGCCGTGCGCATTGGGTCAAGCTTCACCACCACCTGCCCGCCGCTGGTCATGGCGCGCACGGCGCCACTGCTGCTTCCCGAGACGATGAGACTGCCGCGGTGGTTCCGTGACACACCGTCAAGCGCAGTCATCTCGTGAGCGATCGTGTCGAACACTTCATCCCCAGTCATCACGGTTCTCCCTTCATGCGCGGTCGACGACCCCAAAGCGATCCCTACAGGTGGCCCTCAGAAGAAGTGTCCCACTCAGGCTCCTTCACGCGGAAGACCACGGCGCGCAACGCTTCGGGCGCAGAGCTGCGGATCAAGGCCGCCGGGTTACCGGCTCGCAAAACGTTGGAGGACTTCGATTGGGATGCGCAGCGGAGGGCGCTCGCAGACCAGTTCTGACGACCGACAGCAGTTCATCGTCAGCCGGTTCCTACAGATGTCACGCTCCGAGTTGTCCATTTCGCAGGGGAGATGTCTACGCGATGTCCATATGGACCTTTCGGGGCATTGGGGCGAGTCGCTTCGGTGGGATTCGCAAAAAACGTCGAGACGCCGACTGACCGGCGCTCGTAGATTCGAAGCGTGTCCTCAGTCGTCCTTCCACTCACCGCTCAGCGGCATGCGGAACGTGTGAGCCGGGCACTTCACTGGATGGAGGAGCGTCTCGAGGAGCCGGTGACCCTCGCCGAGATCGCGGCGGTCGCTGGTCTTTCGCCGCATCACTTTCACCGCGTCTTCCGTGCGGTCGTGGGTGAGAACCCGAAAGCGCACCTGCGCCGGTTGCGGCTTGAGCGAGCGGTCTACCGACTCAAAGTCAGTACGGACACGGTGCTGCACATCGCGTTGGAATCGGCCGCGTCCGTTTGAGTGGTGGTCTTTCGCTTCGTTGCGATGATCAGCTGTCGTTAGTTTAGGCGGCGGTGATCTCGGGGAGTATCACCGCCTCGTCGATGGTGGGGGTGGTCGCGGTGAGCTCGGTCATGGAGGCTTCGGAGAAGTAGCGGCGGTCGGCGGCTTCCCATTCGTCGTGTTGCTCGACGAGGACGGAGCCGGCCAGGCGGAGCAGGGCGGCGTTGTTCGGGAACACGCCAACGACGTCGGTGCGGCGCTTGATCTCCCGATTGAGGCGTTCCAGCGGGTTCGTGGACCAGATCTGTCGCCAATGCCGGGCGGGGAACGCTTTGAACGCGAGGATGTCGTCACGGGCGTCGGTGAGCATCACGGCGGTCTTGGGGTGGACGCGCTCGATCATGCGCACGACTTCGTCGAACTGGGCATCGATGTGCTCGGCGTCGGGTTGGGCGAAGATCGTGCGGATCACGCTGGCGACCATCTCCTGCCGGCCCTTCGGGAGGGCGGTCAGGACGTTGCGCATGAAGTGGACGCGGCAGCGCTGCCAGGCGGCGCCCTGCAACACGGTCGCTGCGGCCTTCTTCAGTCCGGCGTGGGCGTCGGAGATCACCAGCTTCACCCCGCCCAGACCTCGTGTCTTCAACGAGCGCAGGAACTGCTTCCAGAACTCCTCGGTCTCGCTGTCTCCGACATCGAAGCCCAGCACGACCCGCCGCCCGTCAGCGGCGACGCCGATCGCGACGACGACCGCCTGGGACACGACACGGTGGTCGATGCGGACCTTGCAGTAGGTCGCGTCGAGGAACACGTAGGGGTAGGCGATGTCAGACAGCGAGCGGTCGCGGAACGATGCGACCTCGGCGTCGAGCCCTTGGCAGATGCGGGACACCTCGGACTTCGAGATGCCAGTGTCAGCGCCGAGCGCTTTGACGAGGTCATCGACCTTCCGGGTTGAGACGCCGTGGAGGTAGGCCTCCATCACGACCGCGAACAAGGCTTGGTCGACCCGGCGGCGCCGCTCCAGCAGCGACGGGAAGAACGACCCCTGCCGCAACTTCGGGATCCGCAACTCCAGATCCCCAGCCGTGGTCGACAGCACCCGCGGCCGGGAACCGTTGCGGGTAGTCGTGCGCTCGCTCGTGCGCTCGTAGGGGGCGGCGCCGATGAATGCGGCTGTCTCCGCGTCGATCAGCTCCTGGTAGAGCCGCTCGGTCGCGGCTCGGATGCGGTCGGTGGTGCCGGTGAGCTTCAGTTCCCCGAGCAGCTCGAGGAGGGCAGACTGGTCAAGAGCCATCATGCGGTGTCGTCTTTCTGTGTGAGTTCTTGGTCGTTCTCACTGACCATCGCACGATGGCTCACCCCGTCGCGGTCACGACGCCGCGGGCCCGAAAGACCACCACCCCGCGGGACTCCAGGTTGGAATCCGGGTTCGCAACGCCCGAGACCTTCACACGCGCGTTCGTGCAGCGGTTCGAGATCAGTCCATCGGAGTATCGGAGGATGCTGCGCGCGTACCGCGAGCACGCGGACCTGGCGCAGCAGAGCACGACGTTTGCGGGCTTCGCAGAAGAGACGCCGCTGACACTCCGTTATGACCTCGATGCCGTCCCGGTACGGGTTGAGAGCACCCCCGAGCGGCACCTGCTCGTCCTCCGTCATCGCGGGTACAACGGCCTCGGCATCGGGCACCCATCGGTCGAGCCGTGGCAGCAGCTGAGGGCCTTCGCGATAGAGCACGGCATCGCCCACTCCTCCGACCTCCTCGTGGGCATCACCCCAGATGACCCTTACGTGGTGGACAACGAGCAGATCCGCTTCGACGCTGGCATCCCCATTGCCGCACCGATAGATCCACCCCACCCCTTCACCTACCGCCAGATGCCGGCGCAGGTGTGCGTCGCGCATCGGCACACCGGCGGTGCAGAGCAGATCGCGAAGACCTTCGCGGCTATCGGGGTGCAATGGATGCCCTCAGAAGGGTGGCGGTTGCGCTGCGCACCGCCCTTCGAGATCCATCACGTCGACCAGCGCGCGAACGACGCCGTTCGCGTCAGCTGGACAGACGCCTATGTGCCTCTTGATCACCACCCCGACCATCACCCAGGAGAAGGCCCATGATCGCTTTCGAGTTCACCGAGCACATCGACAGATCGCAACAGGAAGTGTTCGCAGTGCTGGCAGATCCCACAAGGGCGGTCGACTACGTCGACGGTGTCGTGAAGAGCGTGAAGGTGACGGATGGCCCGCTCGCTGTGGGGTCCGTCATCGAGGAGACGCGCCGAGTGAAGAGCAAGGAGGCGACGGGGCAGCTGCAGATCGTGGCTCTCGAGCCGCCCACCGCTTTTGCGGTCGCCAGCGAGGCGGAGGGCATCAC
>NZ_JASBSF010000055.1 GCF_030149085.1 Microbacterium sp.
ATCCGGTCGACTTCGCCGGCATCAACGACCCGCTCGTCGAAGAGCGCTTGCACCGCGCACTGGACGACCGCTCGCCGAGCCTGAGCACGCTTGTTGCCACGCGCATCACGGTCGAAGAAGCGCTGAAGCAGCTGGCACAAGAGCATCCGCGGGACGTCGAACTCATCGTCTGGGGAGTCGTCGCTGACCTACCGATCGACGAGGTCGCAATCCGGGCCGGAATCTCCCGCGACGCCGCGAAGAAGGCTGTACGCCGCGCGCTCGATCGGCTCCGCGACGTGCTGGAGCGGGACGGGCGCTGAACCCGAGCCCGCTCCAGCGCCGCTGCGTTCAGCCGCGGCGGGCGACCCTCCGTTCGGGTACGTACTGAGCGGTCGTGCGCGCGAACTCGCGCTTCCACGACCACTGGTCCATCACGTACTGCGCGAACTCCTCCTCCGAGAACCTGAGTTCCTCGTCGACCGACATCGCCGCCATCGTCAGGATGCGGTCATAGTCGTCAGTGTGGTCCTCAGGCTCGGGCAGCCGGAAGTACTGGTCGACCTGCCCGCCGCGCCGAATGTCGGCAAGGCGCGTCTCCAGCTCCTGGATCCACCGCTTGCGGTATCCCTCGAGCGCACGCTCGAAGACATCACGATGTGCGTCCCGATTCCGCTGGACGACTGTGATGAACTCATCCCGGGTGACTCGGACAGAATCCATGTGACACTCCCTTCGCTGTGCAGATCACGGTGATCTGCCGCACATTCATGTACGTGCGGAAGGCCGCGAAGGTGACATCGCCGCTAGCCGTCGGGCTTGTCTACGCGAATACCTCCACCGAAGCCGTCGCACCCGGGGTGCTCTGCACCCGGGCGTTACAGGTCACGAGCGTGGCGCTCGTGAGTTCGGCAAGTGCGACGTATCCGAGCTCGCCGCCTCACGCGACCATGGCCACAACGACTGATGCGTCGAGCACAACGGGCGCGGGTGCCACGCTATCGGCATCCGTTGTCATCGACGCCCCTCGTGGACAGCAGCGACGATCTCGTCCGCTGTCAGGGCGGGATTCACACTGGCGGCCAGTCGCGCACGCACCGCTGCTTCCGCCGCGCTGGGCGTGCTCGCGATGCGGACGAACTCTGCGCTCAGGAACTCCTGCAGCGACATGCCCGACCGCGCCGCGCGGGCAGCGAGCTCGTCGCGCACCTCATTGGGCACGTTGCGGATCGTGATGTTCACCGGCATAGCGCCAGAGTAGGCGCGGATGCCTGCATTTTGCATGCGCTCCTCCCCTGCTGTGTTCTTGTTATCAGGCATCCCCAACTCACTCCACCCGTGATCTTGCTACTTCGGTAGCATCGAAGAATGGTGCATGTGAAAGTCAGCCTCAGCCTCAGCACCGATGACCTCGCGTTCCTCGACGACCAGACTCGATCCGGCGTCTACTCCAGTCGGTCCGCGGCGGTGCAAGACGCCGTGCGAGTGCTGCGCGAAGAACGACTCGCGGATGCCTACGCCGACACCTTCGCCGAACCTGCCGATGATGCGTGGGATGCGGCATCCGGCGACGGACTTGCGCGGCCGTGACAGATCCTGTGCGCGCGTTGCGACGCGGTCACGTCGTGCTCGTCGATCTCGACCCAGCCGTCGGATCCGAAGCCGCGCGAACTCGCCCGGCCATCGTTGTCAGCAACGCGACAGCGAACCTCAGCGCTGCGCGCACCGGACACGGGGTGATCACGGTCGTTCCGGTGACCTCGAACATCTCGACGGTTCATCCGTTTCAGGTGCTTCTCTCGCCGGAAGAATCGGGACTCCCCCGGCCCAGCAAAGCCCAGGCCGAACAGGTGCGCGCAGTGTCGATTTCGCGTGTGAGCCGCGTGACTGGCCGCCTTACCGGCGAATCGCTCGGCGCGCTCGACGACGCCCTGCGGCAGCACCTGGCTTTGTAACGGCCCTCAGCCCACCCAGGGTCACGCGGGTGCCGTCATCCTCGGCCTTGGCCTGCCGGTATGCCGCAACATCCTGGGCCATCTCGAACGCTTCGAGAGCCTCCACGTTTGTCACGCGACGACGAGGGGCTCCACGTCGTGGCTCTTGCCTTCGAGTTCGCGGGCGAGGTCGAAACTCGTCTGCATCGCCATCCAAGCGCGGGCCGTCCCGACGCCCGCGCGCTCGAGACGGACCGCGAGGTTCGGACTCACCCCGGAATGTCCGTGAATGACACGACTAAGCGTGACGCGGGAAACGCCGAGTCGTGCGGCCGCTTCCGCGACAGTCAGCCCCAGTTCGCCGAGCACGTCCTCCCCGATGATCTGCCCTGGGTGCGGTGGGCTCTTCATCATGATGCTCCTCCCTTAGTGATAGTCCTGGTAGTCGACGAGCTCGACATCCTGCCCGACGAATCTGAAGGTCACTCGCCAGTTGCCGCTGACCCAGATCGACCAGTGGCCAGCGACGTCGCCCCCCAGTTCGTGTGCGCGAAATCCCGGGATCGCGAGGTCTGCGGACGATTGCGCGACATCGAGGAGACCCAGGATGCGAGTGAGCTTCGGCGCGTGTGCAGGCTGCACACCCTTCGTCGAGCCTGACTCATAAAGCGCCTGGAGCCCTTTGTGCCGGAAGCTCACGATCACCATTCGAGCGTATCGCGTATCGCATCGCGATACACGGATCATTCGCAGCAGGGCTCAACCAGCGCGAGGCAGCGGGTGCGTTGGCGGCGCGTACCCGACGGCGAACCGGCGGTCCCGAGGCGTGAGAGCCCGACTCAGCCCACCCAGAGGGTCGAGAGCACGAGCGCGGCGGGTGCGAGAGGGATGAGCCATCCGAGGAGCGCGTCGGTGCGGCATCCGTCTGTTCGCTTGATATCGCGGCGGGCACGCCATCCGGTGACGACCCAGACGGATGCCGAGGCCGCCAGCACCAGCAGAGTCACGATGCGAACGGATGCCGCAACCTCGAAGCCTGCGAGGAGGGACGTGATCTGCGCGAAGGCGATGACGCCCCACGGCACGATCGCGACCGCGGATCCGAGGGCGAAGGCGGGACCGCCGAAGCGGCCGGTCGCGGCGCGGTGATCGTGGACGATGAGGAAGAGCGCTCCGGCGGCGCCCAGCGCGTAGATCGGCACGAGACTCGTGACCTCGGTGATGCCGTTGAGCTGCGCGACGAGAAAGGTGCCGACCCCGGCCAGCTGCGAGTATTCGATCCAGCGCCAGGTGTGGCGATCGGCTGCGGCATCCGTGGCGTGACGTCTGCGGACGGCAGGGACGAGCAGCAGCAGGCGCATCGCGGCGACGAACAGCAGCAGTACGGCGATCGCCGCGCCCATCTGGATGCCGGGCCACACGTCGGGCGTCGGAGTGACGACGATGATCATTCCGCCGTCGGCCGGGGCGATTCCGGGTGGGGTGAGGGTCAGTGTGATGAGGGGCGCGAAGCCCGACTGCAGGCTCGAGGCGACGAGGGCGACCGCGGCGAGGATGACGGCAGCAGCCGCGACCGCGAGGTCAGCGCGCGGCACGGGCGGGGTGCCTGTCGGTGCGTCGGCGCGCGGGCGGGTGGGGTTGATCATGCCACTCCTTTTCCGGGCCTGGGTGCGCCGATGTCGGTCTGGTGTCGAGCTTAGGTCGTGTGCGTTCGCGGGCGTCGGTTCCTCCCCAGGCGGCTTGAGAAATGACCTGTCCACAGGCTGTTTTCGGTTCTGTTGCGGCCCGCGATGAATGTCGGAGGTCGGTGAGAGAGTGAGCGTATGAACATCCTCACGGCGATGCGCGAGCGGCTTGACCGGCTCGCGGTCTTCGCTGAGCTGGATGTCGAGCCCTCGAGCCTCCCGTCGGGCGCCGCGGCGCTCAGTGATGCATCCGTGTTGGAGGTGTTGCGAGAGGTCACCGGCATCGCGAACGACGCGGAACGGTTGCAGTCGGTGGTCGCGGGCGTCGCCGCCCAGCGGTCGAAGCGCGAGAACGGACATTCCGGGCTCGCGGCCACCCAGGGGCACGCGTCACCGGTTGCTCTGGTGCAGTCGATCACCGGCGGAACGCGCGCTGATGCGCTGCGGCAGGTGCGCGTCGGACAGTCGCTGCTCGATGGCGCGGCGCCGGATGCGGCTGCTGCCTCGGGTGCTGAGCCGGCACCGGTGACGGATGACTCCCCCGACGCCACTCGCGCGCCGTGGCACGCTCCGCTGCAGTCAGCCCTGTGGGCCGGTCGCTTGACGACGGCTCAGCACGATGCGATCCGTGGTGGTCTGGGTGAGCCCGAGGCTGATGGGGTGGACCCGGCATCCGCTGCTCTCGCGTGGTCTGTCGCGGCCGAGACCCTCGTCGATGAGGCTGTAGCGGGGGCATCCGTTGAGGAGCTGCGCTCTCGGGCCCGGCAGTTGCGCGACATCCTCGACCCCGTCGGCGCCGAGAATCGGTTCCAGGAGCGGTACGAGAAGCGGTCGCTGCGCATGTGGATCGATCAGCACGGGCAACACCATGGCCACTTGCTTCTCGACGATGAGATGGCGCTCTGGCTGCGGTCGACGTTCGCCGCGGCGCTGCGTCCACGGCGTGGTGGCCCCCGGTTCATCTCGGATGCCGACCGCGCCGCCGCCAAGGAGCTTTCGGACGATCCGCGCAGCAACGAGCAGCTCGAGTACGACCTGTTCGTCGATCTCATCCGTGCCGGGGCACTTGCCAACGCCTCGGATGTCTTCGGGGCACGCCAACCCGGGGTGCGGATCGTCATGGTGGGCGATGCCGACGGGCCACGGGACCCGATCGGGCGGCTCATCAAGACCGGCCACGCCGAAGACGGCGGGGATGCCCTGCCCGGATCGGTCGTCGACCGCAACATCTGCATGAACGGAACCGTGACTGTCACCATCGACAGTGGCGGCAACCCGCTCGATGTCGGACACGAGCAGCGCCTGTTCACGACGAAACAGAAGATCGCGCTGGCAGTTCGCGACGGCGGATGCGCCGGGGAAGGATGCCCCGTGCCGGCGTCGTACTGCGAGGCCCACCACATCGACCACGTCGCCACCGAGAACGGCCGAACCGACATCGACCGCGGCATACTGCTCTGCCGGTTCCACCACATGCAGCTCCACAACAACGGGTGGAAGATCATCCGCGACGGCCACGGCGCGTTCATTCTCGTGCCACCGCTCGGGCATGTGGGTCTCGACGGCGAACCGGCGACCCCGAGGGTTTTGCGGACGAAGGCGCCGTGGGCGTGGGCGTGGGATCCGCCACCCCCACCCAATCGACCACCCTGGCGCGAGGCGAGGCCCCGTGAGGGTGATGAGAAGACGCTCGTGGGGCGGCTGGATGGTGTGCTCGTCGGATAACCGGATGCTGCGCTTGCCGGGAAACCACTCCGATGGGCAGCGGGATGCTGGGTTCGCGAGGCGCACGCATGATGCGTTCGCCGGGCACCCACATCGTGTCTAGCGATCCGGAGGGATAGCGAGATGGGGATGAGAGTGCCTTCGCAGCATCCCTCAGCGCACGCGAACGGGAGCCGCGAACTGCGTCATGAAGCCGGGATGATCCATCGGCATCGCCAGCACCGAGTCGGGCCGGCGCCCGGCAAGTTCCGCGAAGCCTCGGTCAGCTAGGAGACCATCACGGATGCCGAGCAGCTCCGCCTGCCGCAACGGCCACGGCTCGTGCCTGTTGGCGGCCCAGATCGTGTGGCCGAGGTGCCACTCATGGAAGCCCCACCGCGCCGTGAGGAAGCGCGACAGCTCGTCATCGACGACCTCATCACCGACCCGAACACGCAGGCGTGTCCCTGGGCCACGCCGCGCTGCACCGTCTGCCCGTCGGCGCCGGGAGCGGTACTCGACGGTGCCGGCATCCTGCGCATCCTGGCGATGGCCGATGCTCGCCCACCGATACGGCAGACCGAACAGGGCGCGGGCTGTCAGCACAGGGATCAGATGCTCGGCCTCGAGCGTCAGGAACACCACCCCGCGCCGACCCTCGTCATCGACGCCGTAGGTGCGGACGTTGATCTCGTTGAACGTCCCGAGAAACGGCACCGGCGGGGCAGGCAGAAACTGCAGCTTCGACAGGACGAAGGGAACGAGACCGACCCAGCCCGAACCATCGAACGTGTCGGGACGCACCCCCGGCGGCAGCAGAGGAGCGAGGCGCGCGGCATCCACCCGCCAATGCAGGAAGACCGCCTGCGACCAGCGCTGGGCGATAATCGCCCGGCCGGGCAACGACGGAGGGTGGCTCGAAAAGGCCATGGCTCCATTCTTGCGTCGCGCCATGGGCCGCGGCGGTCAGGTCTCGTTCTCGCGGATTGCGATCGCGCGCTCATGCAAAGCGGGCATCGTGGCTCACAACCAGGGCGAGAGCCATGCATGCGCGGTCGCAGCGCGCTCGGCCTCATCCGGAATCGACGCTAACCGCTCGGCGATCAGCGCAGGGTCGACCAGCGACGCTTCGAGCAGAGCAGCGACGAAGGCGCGATCCTTCTCGCGGTGCGCGATGAGTTTGGCTGCACAGAGGTCGTGCGGATCGAGGCAGAATCCGACAGCACCGTCTGTGTTCTCGCCGCTCACCGGAACGAGCCGAGACTCCCAGCCGAGGGGCAGCTTTGCGGTCCGCCGTCCCACACCCTGAATGTAGAAGCCCTGTGTCTCGTGGAACACAGACATCTCGCCCACTGCGGCATCGATCTCCGTCGCAAGCGACTCAACATCGTCATCCTCGATCGGACACATATCGACCTCGACAGACATCACCGCTTCGGCGGGGAGTTCACTCTCGTCCCACGAGCCAAGAATCGACTGGGATCCGATGATGATGATCTCTCGCTGCTTCACGATCCTTGTTGCCGCGCGTATGGCGTGCTCGAGCTGATCCCGTCTCACGCTGCAGCCGCTCGTCGCACGACGTCGCGCCGCTCATCCTCCGACAGAAGGCCCGCGAACGGCGTCATCTGGCGCAGGTCATCGGCGCGCTCACCTGTCGCGAGCATGAACTCGATCAGCTCCCCGGTTGGGGCGTCGAGCATGCGCTCCCAATCATCGAGCCACCCTTGCGACAGGGCTCCGCGCGCGTTGAGGCGCATTCGAGCAATATTCTCGAGAGCTCGTGAACGAATGTCGTCAGGATTCGAGCGCAGTTTCCGCGCGACCGCCCGATGCAGTTCGCGGCTTACCCGGGCTGCGCGAGAATCCTCTTCGCCTTTCTGCCTCAGCGGAGATGACACGCGTTGACGATTCGGTGACGATTCCTCGGTGGTCGCCAGACCTTTCGCATGAAACGTAACTCCCAGCGTGTCTGCGACCGCCCACGCCGTTGCGAGCGAACTACCCTCGCCTCGCTCCAGCCGTCGGAGCGCTTGCACACTCACACCCGCCGCGTCTGCGACATCGCGCTGATCGCGGTGACGACTCAGGCGCTGCGCACGCAGTATCTCCCCTAACCGCTGGGGTGATTCGAGCGAGATCATGACTCAATTCTATCTCTAATAGATTGTTTTTCATCTATTGAGCATGGGTGACGCCTTACCGCACGTCCCCCTTCTCCAGCGAAGAACTGGTCGAGAGACTCAGCGAACCATCCGCACCGAGCTCAGCAGCGGCCGATACTCGTCTTCCCTTCGGGCGCCGTCGAGAGTGAACCCGTTGCGCTCATAGAAGCGGATCGCGCGCGGATTGCGTTCGGCGACCCACAGCATTGCAGGGTCATCGCCGAGGACGGCATCCAGCAACGCCTGGCCGAGACCCGTGCCGTACTCGCTCTCCAGGACATAGATCAGGTAGAGCTGGCGCTCACGCGGGAAGTCCTCGCCGTCGGCGGCGACGGCCGCTCCCGACATCGCGATGCCTACAATCTGCCCGTCCCGGATGCCGACCCGAAACACCGAACCCAGCGGCGGGTCCTGCAGAGTGCCTCGCCACCACTGCCTGCGCGACTCCGCGTACTCCGGCGTGAAGAAGCCGTCGGGAAGGAGGTTCGTGTACGCCTCCTGCCAGCTCTGGACGAGGACGGCAGCCCATGCGTCGGCATCCGCGATGTCGGCCGGGCGGATCGTCCAGGTCATTCAGCCATGGTGCCACGCGTCGGACGACGGGGATGATCGGGCCACCCCGCCGGATCCAGCGCAAGCCGCGTACCGGGTCCGACACCCACGACTACCGTGTCGGCCGGCGTCACAGATCTCATGTGTTCCGAAGTGTGGCTACACTCGGCTCATGAAAAGCGCCACAATCGGCATCCGTGAGCTGCGCGACGGCCTGAGTCGGCACCTGGCCGAGGTGCGTGCCGGAACGGAACTGACGGTCACCGACCATGGACGTCCGATTGCACGGATCGTGCCGATCGGCGTCGAGTCCGGGCTCGAGGCCCTCGTGCGCGCGGGACTGGCAACCCTCCCCGACTCGGGGCTCGCCGCACTCCCCGAGCCGGTCGACGCGTCCGGCACCGTGAGCGATCTCGTCGCCGACCAGCGCCGCTGAGCACGGCGTGACGATGCTCGCGTATTTCGATACTTCAGCACTCATCCCCCTCGTCATCCACGAACCAGCGACTGCGCGCTGTCGGGC
>NZ_JASBSF010000078.1 GCF_030149085.1 Microbacterium sp.
GTGGAACGCCTACGCCCTGGCCAACGAAGACAGCTACTCCGAGATGGAGCAGGAGGTGATCCCCGGCCTGTTCTGACGCCCCCGGCTGTGACTCCCAGCCGCTCCCGCCCTGACGCACTTCCCCGGCGCCAGGTCTTCAGCGGATGGGGATCAGAGCCCAGTGGTCCGGCCCGACATCATGGACCTGCGCGACATCCACACCCCCGTCCTGCTCGAGCGCTGCATCGAGTTGCTTGCTCCCGCGCTCAGTGGCGAGAGCCCGGTGGTCGTCGACGCCACCCTCGGCATGGGCGGTCACACCGAGGCGCTCCTGGAGCGGTTTCCCTCGCTCACGGTGATCGGGCTCGACCGCGACACTGACGCCCTGCGCATCGCCTCCGAGCGCCTCGCCCGGTTCGGTGACCGGCTGCGCCCGGTGCACACCGTGTACGACGGCATCGCCGGCGCGATCGAACGCTCCGGGTTCGCAGGCGTTGACGGCATCCTGTTCGACCTTGGTGTCTCGTCGCTGCAGCTGGATGTCGCGGACCGCGGATTCGCCTACGCCCAGGATGCGCCGCTGGACATGCGGATGGACCAGTCCGGGGGAGTGACAGCCGCAACCGTGCTCGCGACCTACGGTGAAGGCGACCTGCGCCGGATCTTCGAGCGCTACGGCGAAGAGAAGCTTGCGGGACGCTACGCCCGGGCCATCATCCAGGCGCGGGGCGAGCAGCCCATCGAGCGGTCTGCTCAGCTCGTCGACATCCTGCAGGCCGCGACTCCCGCTGCCCTCAAGAACGCCGGTCATCCCGCCAAGCGGGTGTTTCAAGCCCTGCGCATCGAGGTGAATGCGGAGCTTGCGGCCCTCGAGACGGCACTTCCCGCCGCGCTTGACGCGTTGACAGTCGGTGGCCGCCTCGTCGTCATGTCCTATCAGTCCCTCGAGGACCGCCTCGTCAAGCGCGTCCTCGCCCAGGCGGTCCGCTCGACAGCCCCCGCGGGCCTACCCGTGGAACTCCCCGAGCACGCCCCGCAGTTCCGTCTCATCGTCAAGGGCGCCGAAATGGCCTCCGACGACGAGAAGCTACGCAATCCCCGTGCCACGCCCGTGCGGCTGCGCGCGGCCGAACGAGTGAAGGATGCCGCATGAGCGCGGATCTGCTGGCAGCCCTTGATGAGTTCGCCCCGAGTGCTCGCCCGGTCGAGACACAAGCCCCGCGGCTGCGTCCGGTGGAGCAGACCGCAGCGTGGCGCCGTCCGCGCCTCGCCTACGGGATCGTCGCGGTCCTCGGAGCCGCGGCGATCGTCGCGGCCCAGATGGTGGTGTCGATCCTCACGACGCAAGACACGTACGCGATCTCGGCCCTCACCTCGCAGCAGCGACAGCTCACCTGGGACCGGCAGATCCTCTACGACGAGGTTGCAGGTCTCAGCTCGCCGCAGTACCTCGCGGCAAACGCGTCGGCCCTCGGTATGGTCATCAGCGAAGCGCCTACCTTCCTCCGTCTCTCGGACGGAGCGCTGGTGGGAGCCTCGCAGGCCGCAGGGTGGCAGTCATCGATCGACGCCGTCGGAAGGGGAGCAGTGGCAAACGCCCTCATCACCCAGACGCCACTGGTCACCGACCCCGCCGCGACCATCGAAGGAACTCCCGTCGAGGTCACGGACGAGACCGGTCAATCGGTTATCCCGCCCGCGCTCACCGACGGCCTGCCGACCCCCACGACACGATGACCGGACGCAGCACACGAAGCCCACGGCGCCGCACCGTCGTCGCCATGTTCGTTGTTCTGGCAGTCATCGGTGCTTTCGTCATCCGTCTTGTCGACATCCAGGTCGTCAATGCCAAGGAGCACATCGAGCAGTCCCTGGAACTGGGGCTGTCGAGCTCGCAGGAGACATACGGAACCCGCGGTGCGATCGTCGACGAGAACGGCGCGACCCTTGCCGGCAGCATCGTGCTCTACGACGCGCAGCTCGATCCGAAACTCGTCGGCCCGATCGACCGTGAGATCGACGGCGAGGACGTCAAGGTTCCGTGGGAGACGATCTCAGCTGAGATCGGCGCCGTCACGGGTCAGAGCGCCGAAGAGATTCAGGCGATCGTCGCTGCCGCCCTCGCGGAGAACCCCGACAGTCGATACGCGATGCTCACGCGGGGCCTCACGACGGCGCAGTACCGGGAACTCGCGGATATGAAGATCCCGTATCTCGCGATGTTCCCGCACCCGGCGCGCACGTACCCCGACGGCGCGGTCGGCGGTAACCTCGTCGGCTTTGTGGGGTCCGATGGCACGGCGCTCGCTGGGCTGGAGTCCTCCCAGAACGGATGCCTCGCCTCGACCGACGGCGAGATTCGGTATCAGCGCGGCGGTGACGGCGTCATCATCCCCGGGACGATGACCGAGATACCCGCCATCGACGGGGGGACGCTGCAACTGACGATCAACCGTGACCTGCAGTGGTATCTGCAGCAACTGATCGCCGAGCAGACGCAGAACACCGGGGCGCTGAACGGCTCGATCTTCGTCGTCGAGGTCAAGACCGGTGCGATCCGTGCGGCAGCCGAGTACCCGACCGTCGACCCCAACGCTCCGACAGTCGTTGACGAGTCCGATCGCGCAAGCCGGATCTTCCGCAACACCTTCGAGCCGGGCTCGACGTTCAAGGCGCTCTCGGCAGCGATGCTCGTCGACTCAGGTACCGCGAACCCCTTCTCGGTGGTCCGCGTGCCCTTCCGCCAGACCTTCGACAACGGTGCGAGCGTTCGTGACGATCTTCCCCACCCGGACTACGACTACACGCTCAACGGTGTGCTCGTGAACTCGTCGAACGTCGGTATCTCCACGTTCGCCGGGATGATGAGCGACCAGGCTCGCTACGACTACCTCACGAGATTCGGGATCGGGCAGGGCACTGACGTCGACTTCCTTGGAGAAGCGAACGGCCTCGTTCGCGACCCCGGCCAGTGGGACAACCAGACGAAGTACAACACCTCCTACGGTCAGGGCCTGACGACGACAGTGCCCGAGCTCGCGAACGCGTATCAGGCGATCGCGAACGGTGGGCTGAAGCTGCCGTTGCGACTGGTCGAGTCCTGCACGGCTGCTGACGGCACGGTCACGGCCCCCGACAACGGCGAGCCGACGCAGGTGATCAGTCCCGAGGCGGCCCGCCAGGTCACCGACATGCTCGAGAACGTCGCCACGAAGGGCTCTGTCTCCGAGAAGGTCGGCATCGCCGGATACCGGCTCGCGCTCAAGACCGGAACGGCAGAGAAGGTCGACCCCGGCGCCGGTACCTACAAGGTCGGTTCCTACTTCACGACGATCGCAGGCTTTGCGCCGGCCGACGATCCTCAGTACGTCGTCGTGGTGACGCTCGACGAGCCGACCACGGTAAAGTCGTCTAGTGCCAACGCTCCGGCGTTCCGTGAGGCGATGACCCAGGTGCTCAAGACCTACCGGATCATGCCTTCGAACTCCGCCTCACCCGATCTTCCGACCTTCGGCTGATCCCGACGGCACGCATCCCGCGCATGATCAGTCTGACTCTGTCCCGAATCGCCGATGTCCTCGGCGGAAACCTCGTCCTTCGCGGCGCCGACTCCGCTGACACGGTGGTTTCGGGCACCGTCGACACCGACTCTCGACTCATCGGACCCGGCGACATCTTCGTCGCCAAACCCGGCGAGCACGCCGACGGACACGACTTCGTTCCCGCCGCGATCGAGCGGGGAGCGGCGCTCGCCATCGTCGAGCGTCCGCTGGATGCCGCGATCACGCAGATCGTGGTGCCCGGCGCGGTCCACGCTCTGGCAGATCTCGCCCGGTTCGTCGTCGGCGCGGTACGCGATCGCGGCGCGCTGCAGATCGTCGGAATCACGGGATCGAACGGCAAGACGACGACGAAGAACATGGTGGCGCGCATCCTCGAGGCCGAGGACGAAACCGTCGCGCCGCAGGCATCCTTCAACAACGAGGTCGGCGCGCCCCTGACGATGCTGCGCATCACCGAGCGCACCCGCTACCTCGTCAGCGAGTTCGGGGCGAGCGCCCCGGGAGAGATCGCGCGTCTTGCCGGCCTCGTGCACCCCGACATCGGGGTCGTCCTCATGGTCGGGATGGCGCACGCCGGCGGGTTCGGCGGTATCGAGTCGACCTTCGTCGAGAAGTCGCAGTTGATCCACGCCGTCCGGCCCGGGGGCGTCGCGGTTCTGAACGCCGATGATCCGCGTGTTGCCGCGATGGCCGGGATCGCGGCCGAACGCGGTGCGACAGTCCGCTGGTTCGGGCGCGGGTCTGCAGCCGAGGTGCGTGCCGAAGACGTCGAGGTCACGCCCGAGGGAACGCGATTCCGTGCCGTCGTCGACGGTGAGGAGTTCCCCGTGGTGCTCCGCGTGCTCGGCGAGCACCACGTTATGAATGCGCTGGCCGCGATCGCCACCGCGACAAGTCTCGGCATCCGTCCCGAAGCCTGCATCGAACGGCTCGAGGCGATGGAGTTGGCAGAGCGGTGGCGGATGCAGCCGATGGGCTCGGAGCGCGTGCGCATCATCAACGATGCTTACAACGCGAGTCCGGACTCCATG
>NZ_JASBSF010000081.1 GCF_030149085.1 Microbacterium sp.
TGTCACCGTGAAGCCCGTGAGGCGCTCGTCGCCCGGCTCGAAGAGGTACATGCGATCCGTACTCGGCCGGTAGCAGCCGAGGGTCACCG
Source organism: Microbacterium sp. (assembly GCF_030149085.1). Taxonomy (GTDB): domain Bacteria; phylum Actinomycetota; class Actinomycetes; order Actinomycetales; family Microbacteriaceae; genus Microbacterium. Next base: position 90 of record NZ_JASBSF010000081.1, read on the forward strand.
CGCCGCCTTCTGCCTCGCCCCCCTGCGATGGAGAGGGGGACGGATCGGGCTCACCGCCGTGCCCTCGTTCGCACAGGGTCAGGATGTCGTCGCCGACCAGCTCTGGTTCGGTGCGATAGAACACCTCACGCCCCGAATCTGTCAGCGACATCTGATCGGCGAGCGTCGCGACTGCGGCTGACGGCTCGGGCACAGGCCCCCAGTCGCCGGGCAGATCGAGCGTCTGCGCAACCCACCCCTGAGCGGGCAGCAGCCAGCCACGCACCGGTTCAGGCAGGTGCTGAGCGAACATCACGCTCGCGCCGAGTCCGATCGCAATGACGAGCGCGCCTAGCGCAACCCACCATCCGGTGGTGCTGCGTCGCCGGCTCGGCGGATCCGACGGATGATCGTCGCCCGCCGGATCCGGTTCGTCAAAGAGGGTCATCGGGTCTCCGTAGGTGTGCGCTACGAACAGTAGCGGGCAGAGGATGGAGATCGCTGATGCTGATGGTGTCGGCATCCGTTCGTCTCGCATCGCTATCATCTGGGCGACTCGACATGACTGAACCGATGAACCACTCACCCGACCCGCCAGTGCGCTCTGGAATCGGTGGCACGCTCGGCCTGCTTGCAGCGATTCTTGTGATCGCAGGGACGCTCGTCTGGGTGTTGCTGAATGTCTCTGCGGCGGTGTCAGCTCCCGCGGGGGAGCGCGGGTCGGAGGCGCCGCCTGCCGTGGCGCCGGAACCGCCCGTCGCAGACACGGATGCTGCGGCAGACACGGTGCACGATGCAGCGACCTCGAGCCCGGCACCCATGAGCTCAGGGCCTGATCCGGCCTGGGTGGCGCGTGTAGCCGCCGCGACCGGCATCCCGGAGCGGGCCATGACCGCGTACGCGTCAGCAGCACTGGCGATCTCGACGATGCAACCCGGCTGCGGACTGGGGTGGAACACGATCGCCGCGATCGGATCGGTGGAGTCAGATCACGGGCGCCACGGGGGAGCGGTGCTCGGGACAGACGGATTCCCCGAGCCCGCCGTTCGGGGTGCCGCGCTGGACGGGAACGGGGTTCAGGCGATCCCCGACACCGATGGTGGGCGGTGGGATGCCGACACCGTCTGGGATCGCGCCGTGGGGCCCATGCAGTTCATCCCCTCGACGTGGTCGAGCTGGGGCTCAGATGGCAACGGCGACGGCGATGCCAACCCGAACCAGATCGACGATGCCGCGCTCGGCGCAGCTCGCTATCTGTGCGCCTCCGGATCGGTTGCAACCGCTGAGGCTTGGCGGGCTGCGGTGTTCAGCTACAACAACCTGGACAGCTACGTCGATGAGGTGGCTCGGCGCGCGAACGAATACGCGGCGCGCGCCGGCTGACCGACCCTTACTGAGAGTCCTCGGGGCGGTGCTCGAACACGTCGGGCTCCAGAGCCAGGTCGCGCGCTTCGGCGGCATCCGTCTCGAGCTTCTCGCCTGACGCTGCTTCTTTCCGCGACTTCCACTTCTCGCTGAAGTAGTGGTAGGCGACGACCAGCGCCGTGCCGCCGACCGCAATCAACAGGATGATGTCGATGTACTCGGTTACGAGGTCACGAACCCACGGGATGTAGGCGATGAGGTAGCCGACCATGGTGAGACCGAATCCCCACAGCAGCGCGCCGATCAAGTTGTAGAGCGTGTACCTGCGCCAGGGCATGTGTCCAACGCCCGCAGCGACGGGGGCGAAGGTGCGCACGATCGGAACGAATCGGGCGAGGATGACGGTGATTCCGCCGAAACGTTCGAAGAA
>NZ_JASBSF010000087.1 GCF_030149085.1 Microbacterium sp.
AGCCAGTTCTTGCGCAGGATGTGCAGGTAGTCGCGGAGCTCCATGGTGCCTCTCGGTTGGGGATCCTCGAACTATCCTCACACACCCGGTATTTCGCGCTGGTATCCGGTTGGTGTCCGGGAGGGGCGGACGGGGTGTTTCGACTCGCTTCGCTCGCTAGGCGAGCGGGGACGGGGTCAGATGGCCGCCGCGATGTCGGTCTGGGCGAAGTCGTCGCCCTTGAACAGCAGTGCGGCGCCCAGGCTGCGCGCGAGTGCGTACGAGTAGCAGTCACCCATGTTCAGTGATGCTGCGTGACGACCTTTGCCGAACCGGCGCCACGCTGCCGTTGCGATAGACGCTTGCGCGGCGTCGAAGGGCGCGACCGTTACGCGAGCGCGAGAGATGAGGGCTTCGAGATCCTGGGTAGCTGCCGACCCCTGCCGCGCTTCGGCCACGATCGTCGCCTCAACGAGCGTTGCCGCGCTCACGTGTAGATCGCCGACGTTCTCAGCGATCACGCGGGCGAAATGCGACGCATCCGCTTCGCCAAGGACGATGGCCATCAATGCCGACGTATCGAGGACGATCGTCATCTGGGCAGGCCGTGCTCGTCGTAGCCGATGATCTCGTCGGCCGACCGCGCATCCAGCGTCGCCCGATCGCGCCCTCGGGAGATGATCGCTTCGAGGTCGCTCTGCACATCGGGCGCCGTGGCCTGTGCCCTGACGCGGTCGAGGCGCTCGGCGAAGGCTCGCCGCGCGGCAACCGTGATGCTCTCGCCCGTTGCGTCGGCCAGAGCCCGCACCAGGCGATCGGCCTCGGGGTCCTTGATGTTGAGAGCCACGGTGGAAGTCTACCCTTTGAGGAAGAAAGGATGATGGCCAGGAAGATCGAGCCAGGCGATCCGCGATTCTACTTCTCGGTCGATTCTCGATTCCACTAATAGGTGGATTCTTGATTCTACTACTGAGTAGAATCAACGAGGAGGAAAGCGATGCGCGAAACCGATGCCGTCTGGCGAACGATGGTCGATGCTGCCCTCGCCGGGCGGAGGCAATGGAAGAACGCCGGTGACCTCGCGTGGGAAGCCGGCGTCGGAGAGAAGATCACCTACAAGGCATTGTCTCGTCCGACTGCGATCGGTGCAGTGACGAAACACCCCGGTGGAGGCTTCAGTGTGTCGGATCCGGAACGCGTCCTCATGCTGCTCGCGGCAGCTCGAACACTCGCGGGTGCGCGCGGAACCGAGTTCGCCGCGGCCCAGGACCTCGTCGCGCGTGCGCCTGAATATGCGATTGGGGGTACTCGTGCAGCTGCTCATCACCTCGGTGGTCGCAATCTCATCGCGGATCACGGAATCGCACTCGTCTACGTGCCCTTCGATACGGATCTCAATGGACTTCCACCTGGCGACGATGCGCGCGTGATCACGGTTGATCAGCACACGCTTGCGAAGTGGGGTGACGGGTTCACCAGTGCCGCGCAGACCTACGCGGATCTCTTCGCCCAGCCAGGGTGGCAGGCCAGCGAGTTCCGTCGTGCGCTGTGGCGGGAGTGGTTCGCGATTGACGATTGGGCGCGGGCGGAGGAACGCGTTGGCTGAGGTGCCTCTGGACGACGAGGGACATCTGAGGTTCGTCCTCGACTACCTGGGCCACGAACTCGACCCTTCGATCCTTATCGGAGGGTGGGCGACGTTCGCTCGCGTGGGCGGCGACATCAGCCGTGACATCGACCTGATCATCGGCTCACATGAGGTGCGGGAGAAGGTCAGAGGCGCCTTGTCGGAGCTGTCGGAGTCCAGCCATCTGCAAGGAACGAAGTGGCGCGGTGAAGTCGAGGGTGTCCACGTCGATGTGTACATTCCACACCAGTCCGAGCTCGGCGGAAAGCTCCGTCTACGGGTCGAGGTTCTCGCCGACCACACGGAAGACCTCGGCCAAGGCAAATGGCGTCTGCTCACGATCGACGCCCACACGATCTCGAAGATGGCCGCACTGCTCGATAGGCCTGACACCGAAAAGGGATTCAAGGATGCAAGGGAGATCCTGCGCCTTCTCGAGACAGGCGTCGACGCGTCCTCGGCGTGTCGCATACTCGCGCGTGCATCGGCCAGCCCGCAGGTGGAGCTCGTGAGTCATGTCGACGCAGCATTCGATCTACTGGGCCCCCGCTCTGGCGCCAACAAGGCACAACGCGAACGCATCCGTCGCTGGCGTCGAGAATGGGTGACTGCCATCGCGCGGGAAGTGGAGGCGCGCCCGCAGCGCGGCAGACCAGCCCTCGCCTGAACGCCCCGACGTCCGGATACATGCGCCGACTACAGTATGGGCATGAAGACCGAGCGGCTTCAGGTGCTCATTGAGACCGAGCAGCGTGAAA
>NZ_JASBSF010000088.1 GCF_030149085.1 Microbacterium sp.
GCTTACGAGATGAGCGCGCTCGTGGGCGACCTCGTGACCGTGCTCGACACCTACCTCGTCGACTCCGTTCACTATCTCGGCTACTCGCTGGGTGCCCGCGTCGGCTGGCAGCTTGCGGTGGAGCTTCCCGCTCGGGTCGACCGGGCGGTGCTCGGCGGCATCCCCGACGGCACCCCGCTCGCCCGGCTGCAGCTGGATCAGGCGCGGGCCTACGTCACCGACGGCACTCCCGTGGCGGACCGGGTCACGCAGAACTACGTGAGCCTGGCCGAGCGTGTCCCCGACAATGACCTGCGCGCCCTCGTCGCGCTCGCCGAGGGTATGCGGTTCGGGGAGGACGGTGACCCCGACCCCGCGCGTCCGCCGCAGCAGCCCGTGCTGTTTGCCACCGGTAGCGAGGATGCCATCATCGACCGGTCTCGGCGACTCGCGGAGGCCACGCCGAACGGGACGTTCGTCGAGATCCCGGAACGCCATCACTTCAACACCCCCGGCTCGCGCGACTTCCGTCGTGCGGGTCTGGAGTTCCTGGGCGCGCACTCCTGAGACGCGCTCCACGTCGTCGACCCGGCGATGTCATCGGTCAGCGCTAGCATCGCGGCATGGGATTCGATGGTCTCGACCCCGATGCCCCGCGGTTCTTCGCCGAGCTGGCGATCGACAACACCCGGGAATGGTGGGCGGCGAACAAGGCTCGCTACGACACGGCAGTGCGGGGGCCGTTCGAGCAGCTCGCCGCTGAGCTCGAGCCGGAGTTCGGCGACCTCAAGGTCTTCCGCCCCTACCGTGACGTGCGCTTCAGCGCCGACAAGTCGCCATACAAGCTGCACATCGGCATGGTCTCGCAAGCGCCTATCGCTCACTACGTGCAGTTGTCAGAGACCGGACTGCTCGTCGGCGGCGGCGTCTATGACGTGCCCGCGCCCGCCCTCGCGCGCTTCCGGGAGCTCGTCGACGACAATCGGCGCGGACCCGAGGTCGAGGGGGTGCTCACCGCCCTGGCCGGCGACGATCTGACCCTCATGACCGACGGCGCATTACGCACTGTTCCGCGCGGATACCCCATCGATCACCCGCGCATCGCGCTCTTGCGGCTGAAGCACCTGGCCGTCGGGCGTACGGAGGCGCTGGCCGACTGGATGTGGACGCCGGATGCCTTCGACATCATCAGCGACGCCTGGCGGGCGGTGTCGGTGTGGAACCGCTGGCTGGCCGAGAACCTCGGCGACCTCGTCATGAGACCGGGTCGGGAACGCCCCGGCCGCTGACGCGGCTCAGGTGCGCGAGCAGCTGATCCGACCCTGTCACCGGCGGGTGATCTACCGCGCCCCTCCCTCACAGCAGCTTCCCAGAAACAGGAAGTTCGCTTCCCCTATTCTGCTGTCAACCAAGGGGAGTACTCCACCACGGTCGGCTCGTCACTACGGACGCGGACGGACGCGTTCCGGGCCACCGGTTCCCGATTTCGGGGATGGAGAAGACCTTGGCGTCGATCTCGTCATCAACGCCAAGGCAGGAGCCCTCTGTGAACGTCACTCTGACGGTATGGATCATCACGATCGCGGTCACGATCGCGTTCTTCGTCTACGAGTTCTTCGCGCACGTGCGCAAACCTCACGAACCGACCCTCGGCGAGTCTGCGCGGTGGTCGGCGTTCTACATCGGCCTGGCGCTGCTGTTCGGCGTCGGAATCGGGCTGGTGTCGGGCTGGGACTTCGGCGGCGAGTACTTCGCCGGGTACCTCACCGAGAAGGCGCTGTCGGTCGACAACCTCTTCGTCTTCCTCATCGTCATGACCGGCTTCGCAGTGCCGAAGATCTACCAGCAGAAAGTGCTGATGATCGGCATCGTCATCGCCCTCATCATGCGGGGGATCTTCATCGCGGTGGGCGCGGCGCTCATCGAGAACTTCTCCTGGATCTTCTGGGTCTTCGGCGCACTGCTTCTCTACCTCGCCTACCGCCAAGCGTTCACCCACGGTGAGTCAGACCCCGCCAACGGCAGGTTCATGCGCTTCATGCGACGCATCCTGCCCGTGAGCAACGAATACAACGGCGACAAGCTGACGGTGAAGAAGGACGGCCGCCGGTTCGTCACCCCGATGCTGCTCGTGATCATCGCCATCGGATTCGTCGACCTCATCTTCGCGGTCGACTCGATCCCCGCGATCTACGGGCTCACGCAAGAGGCCTACATCGTCTTCACCGCGAACGCCTTCGCCCTGATGGGTCTGCGGCAGCTCTACTTCCTCATCGGCGGCCTGCTCGAGCGCCTGGTCTACCTCGCTCAGGGCCTCGCCGTCATTCTCGCCTTCATCGGGGTGAAGCTGCTCATCCACGCCCTCCACAAGAACGAGCTGCCGTTCCTGAACGGTGGCGAGCCGATCACGGTGATCCCCGAGATCCCCATCTGGATCTCGCTCCTGTTCATCGCGGGGACGATCGCGGTCGCCACGGTCGCAAGTCTCGCGAAGACGCGCAAGGACCGTCGCGCGAATGCGCTCGCCGGGGAGGCGAGTGAGACGGATGCCGCGGCCGACGCGATCACCGACGTGCGGGGGCGATCGTGAGCGCGCCCGCGACGGCCGCCCCCGGTGACAGACCCGGCGCCCGGGCGACCCCGGGCGCCAGCCGCGCCGGCGGCATCGGCGGGGTGACCCGCTGATGGGTGACTTATGGTGGAACGTCGCACTGGTCGTCGCGTTCGTC
>NZ_JASBSF010000093.1 GCF_030149085.1 Microbacterium sp.
GGTGGGGTCGGCCCTCGGAACCGCGTTCGCGGGAGCGGCGCTGGCGGTTGCCCTCGCGCTCACGCTGCCGGCCGCGTTGACGGATGCTGGCATTACCGGGCCGACCGCCACCCAGCTCGCCGACAACACGCGGCAGTCCGCGGGGACGACGATCAGTCAGTTGCGCGCCGAGGGGGCTAGTAGCCCGCTGGGCGACCAGACCACGGCCGCGGTGACGGCGCTGTCGAACGGCTTCGCGGATGCCACCCGCTGGTCGCTGCTGGTGGCGACGGTGTTCCTGCTACTCGGGTTCGTCGGAGCCCTCGTGGTACGCCGCGCTGCGGTGCGGTCGGCCGCCGGTGTGGGGGAGCGCGCGTGAAGTACGACCTCAAGAAGGATCGGAAAGACCTCTACGCGCCCGGGAGGCATGACTTCACTCGCGTGACGGTTCCACCGATGACCTATCTCGCGATCGACGGTCACGGCGACCCCAACACGTCACGCGCGTACGCGGATGCCGTGAGCGCCCTCTACGCGTCGGGCTATGCCGTCAAGTTCGCCTTCCGTGCCCGCACGGGTGATGACGTCGTCGTCGGCCCGCTCGAGGGGCTGTGGTCAAGCGCCGACCCGTCGAGCTTCGCCGCCCGCCGCAAGGACGCCTGGGATTGGACGATGCTGATTCCGCTGCCGCCGGCGGTGACGGATGCCGACATCCGTGCCGGACTCGAGACGGCAGCCCCCAAGAAGCCCGAGCTTCCGATTGGCCGGGTCAGTGCGGTCACGATCGAGGAGGGGCTGTCGCTCCAGATTCTGCACGTGGGCTCGTACGACGCGGAAGCGCCGACGCTGCACCGCCTGCACGCCGAGCTCATGCCTGCGCAGGGTCTGACATTCAATGGTCCGCACCACGAGATCTACCTCAGCGATCCGCGTCGCGTGGCTCCCGAGAAGCTGAAGACGATTCTTCGTCAACCGGTGCGAGCGATCGAGTGACGACGCGGGTCCGGCGGGGGAGTGCCGGACCCGCGAGGCCCCACGCGGCCGGCTGCGTCTCGGCGACCGCCGTCCGAAGGCCCTCGACGAGCGGCGTCGTCGGCCGCCCGATCAGGCGCGCGAGGGTTCCATCGGTGTCGGCGAGAACCCCGTCGGCGATCGCGAGGTCGATTCCCACAACGAACTGGGCGACATCGGCGGGAAGACCGAACTGCTCCAGCTGAGCCTGCTTGTCAGCAGCAGACTGCGAGACGTACGCAACATCCTTGCCGAGAATTTCGCTTGCCGCCGCCGCGAGCTCGTCGTATGTCCACGCCACGTCGCCGGCGAGCTCATAGACCTGACCGGCGTGTCCGTCCTCGGTGAGAACGACAGCGGCAGCCTCGGCGTAGTCGCGGCGGCTCGCGCTGGCAACGCGCCCTTCGCCAGCCGCTGCGGCAATGACGCCGGACGCGGCCGCTCCGAGAACGTCCTGCGTGTAGTTCTCGTGGTACCAGTTGTTGCGCAGGATGACGGCGGGAAGGCCCGCGGCAGCGATCGCCTCCTCCGTCGCGCGGTGCTCGGCGCCGAGTGCGTAGTCCGCGGATGTCACCTTCGGCGCGCTCGTGTAGACGAACTTCTCGACGCCGGCCTTCTTCGCCGCTTCGATGACGTTGAGGTGACCTGCGAGCCGGGTTCCAACCTCGGAACCCGAGATCAGCAGGATGCGATCAACGCCCTGGAGGGCGGCATCGATCGTGGCTGGTTCGGCGTAGTTCAGCTGCGCGATGCGCACGCCGAGGTCGACCAGAGGAGCTGCCTTGTCGGGCGTGCGCACGCCGGCGACGATGTCGGATGCCGCAACGCCGCGCTCGAGGAGTGCGGTGACGACGTGGCCGCCGAGGTGGCCGGAGGCGCCCGTAACGAGAATGGCCATGGTGAATCCTTTCGGTCGTGACGCCGCTTCGGCGCTCGTGAGCAGAAACCTGGATTCGAAATCGCGCATTCCTTGCGTACGGTACCCACCTTTTCGTAAGGTACCCACGTGTCAGTAAGTCTTGCGGAAATACGCGACGTTCGGGAACGAGCTTTCTCTGCGGCCTGTCCCACACGGGTCGTGCTCGACCACGTGATGTCGAAATGGGGCATCCTCGTGTTGCTGACGCTTGGCAACGGCACAGCGCGGTGGGGTGAGCTGCGCCGCAGCATCGACGGCATCAGCGAGAAGATGCTTGCGGCAACGCTCAAGACCCTCGAGGGAGATGGCCTTGTCCAGCGCACCTCGTACCCTGAGGTGCCTCCGCGGGTCGAGTACTCGCTCACGGAGCTCGGCCGTGACCTGATGCTTCGTCTCGGCCCGCTCATGGACTGGGTTGCCGAGCACGCTGATGACATGGTCGACCGGGATCTGTCTTCCTAGCCCAACGGTTCACGCTCGACGCTCGGACGGAATCCGACGAACAGCAGATAGCCGGCGAACCACAGCTCGAAGGCGAAGATCGGTGCCGCAGCAAGGCCAGCGAGCACGTTCGTCTGGTCGATGATCCCGAACAGCTGTGCAACGTCGGATGCCAAGACGAGGGTCGCGCCGACGGCGCCGAGTATCGGGATTCCGCGCACGACGGCGCGTGAGCGCCATAGGAGCCACGACAGCACGAGGGTGTTGACCCCGATCACGAGGCCCTGCCCGATGAGGAACGACGCGGCGTGTATCCCCACCAGGCTGGCGGCGATCGTCGTGTCGGGAGAGGGAGCGATCGCAATGTCGGCCCCCGGGACCGAGCCGGAGAGGATGAAGACGAGCGTGAGCATCGGGAGGATGCCGGCGCCGATGATCGCGCCTTCGAGCGTGCGCAGGCCGGCGAAGGTGTAGGCAGCGGCCGGGCCGGAAGGACGCAGGGCGGCCAGCAGCACGGTGCCATTGGCGACGCATGCGATCGCGAGGATCAGCTCGAGTGTGATCCCGGTGCGCAGCAGCCCCGCCGAAGACTCGGCAATGCCCTCGGCGTAGGCGAATGCTGCGGCGACGGAGGTGACATGGGTCACGAGATACAGAGAGCCCGCCCAGAGGGCGAGGGTACGGATTCGGGGCATTGCAGTCTCGTTTCTTCGAGTGGTATACGCGGTATACCGCGCTGTCGACGACTGTAGGTGTACGCTGTATACATGTCAAGTTCCTCGCGAATCCGCAGTGAATCTTCGCGACTGCGGGGGGCATCGTGACAGCGGCGAGTTCCCGTGGCGCGCTCACGACGCAGAGTGTGACGGCGGCTGCTGTCGAGCTGGCAGACGACGTAGGGCTCGAGGCGATGACGATGCGGCGCCTCGCACAGGCGCTTGAGGTGACACCGATGGCGCTCTACAAGCACGTCGACAATCGCGAGAAGCTGATCGACCTCATGTTCGATCGGCTCGTCATCCAGATGGCGCCGGAGCTCGCAGAGCATGACCCGTCTTGCGCTCTATCCGGTACGAACGATGCCGACTCGAGCGCTGATTGGCGCGACGTACTGCGTGAGCAGATTCTTGCTGCGCGGGCGACGATGATGTCTCATCCGTGGTCGTTCGAGGCGATTCAGACACGCCCCCTCGCCTCCCCGGTTGTGCTCGCGTACATGGACCGGCTCATGGGGATCATGTTCCGTGGGGGCCTGTCGGCGGATCTCGTCCATCACGCCATGCACACGCTCAGCACCCGCATGTGGGGGTTTACGCACGACGTGCTTCCGACGCCCTCGGCATCCGAGGCTGCGGCGGAATCGGGAGGCGAGCTCGTGTCCGAGGATGCCGCGCTGGCGTCCTTCGCGGCATCGTTTCCCCACATCGTGCGCATGGCGATGACAGCACCGGGCGCGGCGGGGCAGTGCGATGCGGATGCCGAGTTCGGCTTCGCCCTCGACATCCTGATCGATGCCTTCGAGCAGCGCCGACTCTCCGGGTGGAGCTCGACCAGCTCGCAGTCCTGAGTGTGCGCGTTGGTGACAGCCGCCATCTGTCGGGTGTTCCACGGGCCTGCCCGTCGTAGCCTGGACGGATGACAGGCGACTCCGGTGACGCGGCGGCGTTCGCTGACCATCACGGCGCCCGTCGGCAGCTGCTCGATCTCGTGTCGACAGATCCGGCTGTGGGGCCCCGCGACAGTCTGGCGGCGCTCCTCGGTTTCCCGAAGGACCCTGACGCAAGGCGGGCTGCGGTCCTCATCCTGTTCGGTGTGCTGGATGACGCGCCGAGCGCTCACCGCGCGAGTGCTGCAGCTGTATCCCGCGACCTCGACGTGCTTCTGCTGGCCCGGGCGACGACGCTGCGTTCGCACGCGGGACAGGTCGCCTTTCCCGGGGGCAGGCTCGAGCCCGATGATTCCGGTCCCGTCGCCGCCGCTCTGCGCGAGGCTCAGGAAGAGACCGGCGTAGACCCGGACGGCGTCGATGTTCTGGGCACTCTCGCTGAGGTGCCGTTGCCGTACTCGTCGCATCGCGTTACGCCGGTCCTCGCGTGGTGGCGTGAGCCGTCGCCCGTGCGAGCTGTCGATGTGGGCGAGTCGTCGGCGGTCTTCCGGGCGCCGGTTGCGGACCTGCTCAACCCTGCGAACCGCGGATGCACCGTCATCGATCGTGGCCCACGCACGCACCGCGCCCCCGCGTTCCAGGTGAGCACCGAGACTGGTGAGCACCTGGTCTGGGGCTTCACTGCGATGCTCCTGGACGGACTGTTCGATCGTCTGGGGTGGACCGAGCCGTGGGATCAGGCGCGTGAACTCGCGATCCCAAATCTCTTGCCGTAGGCGAGACGGATGCGACTGACGCCGTCAGATGGGTCAGCGCACGAGAGGGATGACAGCTGCCAGCGAGACGACCGGCGCAGCGAGCAGGCCCATGAGCACGAATCGGGTCCAGCTGACCTCGACACCATCGGCTTGTAGTCGTTGGTGCCACAACAGGCTTGCAAGCGATGCCCACGGCGTGATGAGTGAACCCGCGTTGACGCCGATCAGCAGAGCCGCGAGACGCTCGGGGGGGCCGGCGACCGGTTCGACGAGCAGATAGGCCGGCAGGTTGTCGATGAGGTTGGCCGAAACGAGTCCGGTTCCGGTGAGGCGCCACAGCGATAGAAGGTCGGTGCCGGAGCCCGCGATCGAGCCGATCAGGGCGCCGGAACCCAGCGTCTCGAGAATGCCGACAGCGAAAAAGAGCCCGGCCGCGAAGATCACGAGCGAGAAGGGGACGAGGCGCCACCTCACAGCCCGCGGATGCCGCCAGGCGAAGACGCCGAGCAGAACAAGCGCCGCCGCGGACGCGGGGATCCAGGGAGGCATCCCTGACACGAGAAGCGGCAACAGCACCACGACAACGATCGCTGCGATGCGAAGCAGGACCGGATCGGCTGCCTCCGGTGCTGCTATCGACGGATATGTTCCGCGGAGACGTCGATGGAAGAACAGCACCAGAACGCCGACCGTCGCCACGATGGCGATCCCAGCCGACGGGCCGAGGAGGGCGATGAACTCCCACGGACTGAGGTGCAGCAGGTCGGCAGCGAGCAGGTTGGTGAGGTTCGAGACCGGCAGCACGAGGGAAGCCGTGTTCGCGAGCCAGACGGTTGCGAACACGAACGGGAGCGGGTCGAGGCGCCGTGCCCGCACGACCGCGACGATGACCGGGGTGAGAAGCACCGCGGTGGTGTCGAGAGACAGGAACGCGGTGGCCGCGACGGCGAGGATGACGACCATCGCCCACAGTGCAGCAGTTCGTCCCTTGCCGAGGCGTGACAGCCGGTGTGCCGCGGCGTCGAAGACACCGGCTGCCGCTGCGAGTTCGGCAACGATCGTCACCGCGACAACGAACAGAAGGATGGGCCATACGCGTTCCGCGACGACCATCGCGTCATCGGGGCGGGCACGGTCTGTCGCGATCGCGGTTGCGGCGGCCAGGAGCAGTACGAGGCCAACGATCGCCAGTTTCATGGCATCCGTCCTCTCCTGGTTCACGGTGAACGCTCGCACGCGGCCAGGGTCTCGGCGGCGGGCAGGTGACCCGCGATGAGAGACTCAGATGTGCGAACCCGACCCCGTTCTGTGCTGGTGCTTTCCGCAATTCTCACCGTGATGACCGTGTTCGACATCGTTCTGCATGTCGCGATCGATCAGGTCGAGCCGTTGCGCATCTCGGGCAACTTCGTGGTTTTGGCGGCCGCGCTCGCTGTGTTCTTCGTGCCCTCTGCGCGGCGCGCGTGGGTGCCTGCTCTGGCGGGTGCGATCAGTCTGGCGCTGAATCTCGTCTTCATCCTGCGCGAGGGCATCGGACCGCTCGGGGCGGTACTGGTCGCCGCAAGCACGGCGCTCTGCGTGGCAATCGCGATCGTGCTCGCCCGTCCGCGCCGCTAACGGCATCCGCCCCGCCAGCGCCGGCGGCCACGGATGCTGACGTCAGCGCCGCGTGCTCGCGATGCGGCTGCGACGCAGCATCAGCGCGGCGCCACCGGCGACGAGCGTCGTACCGAGGAGCGCTGCGATTCCCACCAGCTGCAGCGCACCCGTGTCCATCCCGCCTTCGGCGAGGACTGACGCTCCGCCGCCGCTCGATGAGCCCGATGCTGTGATCGTGATCGGTGTCGAGAACGAGCGTCCCGAGGTGAGACCTGTCGCGACGAGAGTGTGGGCGCCGGGGATTGTACTCGCCGGAATCGTCAGGGTCGTCGAGAAGGTCCCCGATCCGGTGGCCGGGATCGACGCGAGAACCACCGGGGTCGAGTGCAGCTCGATCTTCACGGTCTCGTTCGGGGCGAATCCGCCGCCCGAGAGCGTGACCTGGCCTCCTTGGCTCACATCGCTCGCACTGGCTGTCACCGCCATCGTGGTGGAGATCGCCTGCTGCACGATGTTCGCGATCTCGAGCACACCGCCCTCGTCCGGGTGCAGGGCGCCGATCTTCACGCAGATATCGGTGTTGCCGTCGGCGGGCAGGTAGTCCGGATCACAGGTCGACTGGCTGTTGAGGTAGAGCGTGATGCCGTTGATCCATGGGTCGGGGGTGCACAGGGTGTTGCCCGCTGTTTGGTCCCATGTGGGAATGAAGGTGAAGTTCGCATTGGTCGCCGCAGTCTCGATGGCGTCGTCGAGCTGCTGCTCGATGTCGTGCAGGAACTGCAGGTCGACACCGTTGTAGGGCACCGAGTTCGGGGTCAACGGATCGGTGAAACAGGCGTCGGTCGCGTTGTTAGGAGCCACCTGCGGGTAGCCGACGACGAAGACCTGCGCCTTGGGTGCCACAGCGCGGATCTCAGCGAATGTCGTCGCGAGGCGTGGCGCAACGGCGTCGGTGATACGGCCCGCTAGGTATGCGGACGGGTAGTTGACCGGGTCGCCGAAGTAGTCCTTGCAGTTGTCGAACGCACCGACTTTGTCGGCGAGGTAGAGAGGGTCGGAGTTGACGGACAGGCGCATACACGCTGTCGCGATTGAGGAGAAGCCGAGGTCGTTGCCGCCGATCCCGACGGTGACGACGTCGGTGTCAGCGCTGAGTCCTGCGGATTGCAACTGCGGCGCGGTCATTCCCGACAGGGTCACCTGCAGTGTGGAAACGTCGGGAAGGGTCGGCAGGATGACATTCGGATCGGTGGGTGAAACGGTGGCCGGCCCGTAGCCGATGTTCGCCGTGATCGCACCAGAGCACGTCTGGTCGTTGATCGTCAGGCCGAACGACGCGGCAAGGATGTGCGCGTAGTTGCCGTCAGCCTGGTAGCAGCCGTTCGGGTCGCCTGCGAATGGACTCGTGTTGCTGAACGGGTTGAGGCCGTACCCTGCCTGGTACGAGTCGCCGAGCGACACGTAGTCGAGGCCGTCGAGCGGGCCAGAGCCGCCGTTGGCTGTCGCGGGTGCTCCCGTGAAGAGCATGAAACGAGACCGGTCGTCGCAGCAACAGCCGCCATCAGCTTTCGCACGGCATCACATTAGCGGCAAGGAGGCGGCAGCCGCTGCCAGGCGCGACGTTCCGGGCGCTGCCTCGGGGCCCGTGTCGTCGAGGTGGTCTTAGACCGAGACGAGCGTTGCCCGGCGTGCCTGGAGGTCGTCGAAGCTCGGGAACGTTTCGGCGATGGGGTTGCCGGTGAAGTGGCCGACCCAGCCGTCGTCGTCGTGGAAGAAGCGAATCGATGTGAAGGTGGGCGCGGTACCCATGTCGAACCAGTGTGTGGTGTTCGCCGGCACCGAGACGAGGTCTCCGGGCTCGCAGTAGAGGGCGTAGACCTTGCCATCGACGTGCAGGTAGAAGACGCCTGCGCCGTCGGCGAAGAACCGGTCTTCATCGTCGTCGTGGCGGTGCTCCGAGAGGAACTTCTCGCGCGACGGGCCCTTGACCTCGTCGTAGTTGCTCTGCTGCGGCGAAAGCCCGACGATGTCGACCAGCGTGTAGCCCTCGCGTGCCTTCACCTCTTCTACCTCGTCGCGGTACAGCGCGAGGATCTCGTCGAGGGTGGCATCCGCGGCGAAAGCCTTGACCTCCCAGCGGGAGAAGCGTGCACCGAGCTTTGCGAGCTCCGCACGAACCTCTTCCGCGTCGAGGGTCTCGACGATCGGCGTCTCGGGGTCGGTCTCGTTCCAGACGGTCAGCAGGGTCATGGGTCCTCCTTGCGCGGGTCGCGCGAGCGCGGTTTCTCGAACTCGATTCTCGCGCAGACGGTCTGGTGATGTCGTCCCGCAGCGTCACATATCGACACGACAGTGCGAATGCGTAACAAAGCGCAACCGCGTTTTGGAACGTGCTTTGCCGCCGCGATTGACTGTGGAGCCGCGCCGCTGCATCGAGCGCGTCACACAGCTACCAGAAGTGGAATCACCATGACCTCTCGCACCCCGATCCGTCGCGTTCTGGGCGTTGCCGCAGCGACCGCCGCCGCGGCGCTGATCTTCACTGGTTGCGCCCAGCAGCCTGCTGCCACCGCTACGGCAAGTCAGGCCGAGGCCACCGCACCCCTTCCGGGTCCGTTCGACGGCGAGCCGGTCAAGGTCGCTCTCGTGCAGCAGTCCGGTGCCGGTGACTTCTTCACCGCGTGGACGGCCGGCGCGAAGGCGCAGGCGGCGGCGACCAACATCGAGCTCACCGTGACCGATGCTCGCAACGACAACGCGAAGCAGGCCTCAGACCTCGAACAGGCGATCGCCTCCCAGCCCGACGCGATCATCGTCGACCACGGTCAGACCGACACGCTCGAGCCCCGCATCCGGGACGCCGTCGCCGCCGGTATCCCGGTCATCGTCTATGACCTCGCCCTGGAGAACACCGATGGCGTCATTGTGACCTCGCAGTCGGATGCCTCGATGGCTGAGGGTGTGCTCGACCAGCTCATCGCCGACGTGGGCGACGGAGCGAAGGTCGGCCTGGTCAGCGCCGAGGGTTTCGCACCGCTCG
>NZ_JASBSF010000097.1 GCF_030149085.1 Microbacterium sp.
CCGCGCCAGCGGCGGGGCGTCGCGCTCGAAGGTCACCCTCTGATTCTCGCGCCCCCGCGGCATCCCGGCTCTGCCCGTCTCGTCCGCACGGGGTCAGCGCACGGGGTCAGCGCGCGGGCGGGACCAGCTCGGCGGCGAGACCCACGTACCCGGCCGGGGTGAGGGCGAGCAGCCGCTCCTTCGCCTGGTCGCCGATGTCGAGGCCGCGGACGAACTCCGCCAGCTCCGGCGCGCCGACGCGGCGCCCGCGGGTGAGGTCCTTCAGCAGCGCGTACGGGTCGGTGATCTGCGACCGGCCCGCCGCGATCTCGGCGCGCACCACCGTCTGGATGGCCTCGGCGAGCACCTCCCAGTTCGCATCGAGGTCTGCCAGCAGCACGTCGCGGCGCAGCGAGATCTCGCCGAGCCCGCGCAGCAGGTTGTCGAGCGCGAGCAGGGAGTGCCCGAAAGCCACGCCGATGTTGCGCTGCGTGGTCGAGTCGGTCAGGTCGCGCTGCAGGCGGCTGGTGACCAGCGTCTGGCCGAGCGATGCGAGCAGGGCGCCCGAGATCTCGAGGTTTGCTTCGGCGTTCTCGAAGCGGATCGGGTTGATCTTGTGCGGCATCGTCGACGAGCCGGTCGCGCCGGCTACCGGGATCTGCGAGAAGTAGCCGAGCGAGATGTAGGTCCACACGTCGGTTGCGAGGTTGTGCAGGATGCCGCCCGCGTGCCGGAGCCGGTCGTAGAGCTCGACCTGCCAGTCGTGCGACTCGATCTGGGTCGTCAGGACGTTGAATCCGATCCCGAGCGACTCGATGAACTCGCGCGAAAGCGCGGGCCAGTCCCTGTCGGGCTCTGCGGCGAGGTGAGCTGACCAGGTTCCGGTGGCGCCCGAGAACTTCGCAAGGAACTCGGATGCCGCGATCTGCCGCTCGACGCGCTCGAGCCGCCACACGAAGACGGCAAGTTCCTTGCCCATCGTGGTGGGGGTTGCCGGCTGCCCGTGGGTGCGGGAGAGCATCGGGGCCTCCCGGTGGTCGTGGGCGAGGCCCGCGAGCCGGTCGATCACGACGCGGAGCCGGGGCAGCCAGACCTGGGTGACGGCGCGCTGCACCGTGAGGGCGTAGGAGGCCGAGTTGATGTCTTCGCTCGTGCAGGCGAAGTGCGTGAGTTCAGCGATGTGCTCGAGCCCGAGTTCGGCAAGGCGGTCGCGCACCAGGTACTCGACGGCCTTCACGTCGTGGCGGGTCACTGCCTCTTTCTCGGCCAGCCACGCGATCTCGTCGGCGCCGAAGCCGCGGTACAGCGCGCGGAGGCGCTCCTTCTGTGCCTCATCGAGCGGTGCCGTGCCGAAGAGCGAGCGGTCGGTGAGGGCGATCAGCCACTCGACCTCGACCTCGACGCGAGCCCGGTTGAGGCCGGACTCCGAGAGGTAGTCGCTCAGGGGTGCCACCGCGGTGCGGTACCGCCCGTCGAGGGGACTCAGCGGCTGCTCGCCGAACGAGATGGCGTCGTGCTCACGGGGCAGGGAGGTCACGGTACTCCTGTCGGATCTGCGGTCCGGGCTCCCGATACGCCGGGCGATGATCGCCTCAGGGCGCGGGGCGAAGCGCCGGCTCCAGCTGGCGGAAGAGTGCGCGGCTGGCGCTCTCGATCATACCGAGCACCTCGTCGAACATCGCTTCGTCGGCGTAGTAGGGGTCGGGCACATCGAGGGTTTGGGCTGCAGCGTCGAAGGACATCAGCAGGGCGATCTTGTCGGCATCCGCGTCGGAGTGCGCCCAACCCCGCAGGATCCGCTCGTGACTGCGATCGAGTGCCA
The DNA here is from genome assembly GCF_030149085.1 of Microbacterium sp. Lineage (GTDB taxonomy): Bacteria > Actinomycetota > Actinomycetes > Actinomycetales > Microbacteriaceae > Microbacterium. The sequence goes on from NZ_JASBSF010000097.1 coordinate 1,802, forward strand.
GCACGAGGTCGCTGCGGTCGAAGTCAGCCCTGCCGAACTGGCGGGCTCGATGGCGTGCGCCGTCGTACCCGCGCCGGGCGAGGGCCTCGATGGTGCGTTCGTCGGCGCGCTCGCCGACATGCCAGTCTCCGGTGCCGGCGCTGGTGGAGAGCACACGGTCGCCGACGCCCGCGCTGTCGGCCAGGGCGCGGAACACGACCTCGGCCATGGGGGACCGGCAGATATTGCCGGTACAGACGAAGACGACGCGAAACGGCTCGACGGCGTTCGCAGTCATGCGTTCATTCATACCCCTCCTGCCCGGCGAGCGCATCAGTTCGTCGTCTCCTCCCCGGTTTCGCGGGAGGCCGAACCGTCGACAATACGTCACGGATGCCGCCTCCCGCGCCCCGAGGGTCGGGACCGTGGAGGAATGGATGAGCTGTGGGCATCACCGGCGGCAGGCGTCGTGCAGGCACAGCTCGCGGCACTCGCATCGTGGGCTGACGACCTCGCTGCCGACGCGGAGGCGATCGCGCGGGTCGGCGGGTGGGAGACAGCGGCAGTCGCGGAGTTCCAGATCGAGATGGCGAACCTCGTTGCAGCGTTGCGGGGGCTGCGAGAGCGCGCCCTCGATCTGCGCGCCGATGTCCGCGCGCAATCTCCGTGGCCCGTCGTGGGTGGGTACCCCGGCTTCGGTCTGGCTGGAGCCGGGGCGTGAGCGATCTCGAGATCCGCAGCGGCGGTGCGATCGCTGTGGACACCGAGCAGCTGCGAGCGGTGGCCTGGCGGCTGCGGGAGTTCGGCATCCGTCTGGGCGAGTTCGCGGACCGGGCGCGCTGGGTGGC
>NZ_JASBSF010000102.1 GCF_030149085.1 Microbacterium sp.
ACGTCGTCGAGGGCCGGTCGGATGCCGCAATGATCGCCATCGAGAACTCGGTTGACGGCGGCGTATCGACGGCGCAAGACGCCCTCGCGACGATGCCCGGGCTGCGGATCGTCGGCGAGTACCTCGTTCCGGTTGAGTTCGTGCTGGTCGGGCGGCCCGGCACGCGGCTTGAGGATGTGTCGCTTGTGGCTGCGCATCCCGTTGCCTACGCCCAGTGCCTGCGGTGGCTCACGGCTACCCTGCCCGCCCATGCGCACATCCCGGCAGCGTCGAACGTCGCCAGCGCTGTCGGGCTGATCGACGGTACGTCGGATGCGGATGCCGCAATCGCCGCTCCCGGCATCCTGGAACACCTCGAGGTCGAGCTGCTTGCCGAGGGTATCGGCGACAATGCCGAGGCCGTCACGCGGTTCGTGCTGGTCAGTCGGACCGTCGCGCCGCCCGAACCGACCGGCGCCGACAAGACCTCGCTGATCGCCGAGCTGCCCGATGACCACCCCGGTGCGCTGCTGGAGATGCTCGAGCAGTTTGCGACGCGCGGGATCAACCTGAGCCTGCTTGCCTCCCGGCCCATCGGAGATGCGCTGGGTCGCTATCGATTCGTCATCGACGCCGACGGGCACATCATGGATGAGCGCATGGCCGATGCCCTCCTGGGACTGCGACGTTTCAGTCCCAAGGTGATCTTCCTCGGCTCCTACCCCCGCGCTGACCACGCGATCATCCGTTACCCCGACCGGTACTCCGATGACGTGTTCGTCGAGGCCCGCGACTGGTTGCGCGGGCTGCTCTCGGGCGAACCCGACCGCTGAGGCCCGCGATGGACATCCTGGTGAGTGTCGCGGCGTGGGTCGCGGTCATCCTGCTGCTGGTGCTCGTCGGGTTTCAGGTAGCGCTCGCAGTGGGGGTGCCGTGGGGCAAGGCGGCCTACGGTGGCGCATCGGCGACGCTCGAGCCACGGCTTCGTATCGCCAGCGGCATAGCGGCGGTGGTCTGGGCACTCGTCGCGTGGTTCTTCCTGTCCCTTGCAATCCCCGCTCTCGCGGGGCCGGTGCCTGACTCGTGGAACACCGTTGTGCTGTGGGTGCTCGTGGGGCTGTTTGCGATCGCGACCGCGATGAACGGAGTCTCACGGAGTCGCATCGAACGTGCGATCTGGACGCCCGTTTCTGCCGTGCTCCTGGTGTGCGCGTTGGTGATCGTCTTTCGCATCATCGGCGCCTCGACCATGGCCGGTTAGTCAGCGCGCGTTCTTGACCGTCTCGTAGGCGGCCAGCGCCGCGTCACGTGTGGCCTTGAGGTCGACGATCGGCTCGGGCGCATCCTCACCGGCGTGCTCGGGAGCCCACCGGCCCACGTAGGCTCCGTCGGGATCGAACTTGGCGGCCTGCAGCTCCGGGTTGAAGATGCGGAAGTAGGGTGCGGCGTCGGCGCCGGAGCCGGCCACCCACTGCCAGCCGAACGGGTTGGATGCGGCATCCGCATCCACGAGGGTGTCCCAGAACCACTGCTCGCCCTTGCGCCAGTCGATCATGAGGTTCTTGGTGAGGAAGGATGCCGTCACCATCCGGACGCGGTTGTGCATCGTTCCGGTGTGCCAGAGCTCGCGCATCCCGGCATCCACGAGCGCGACACCGGTGCGCCCGCGCTGCCAGGCCTCCAGCCGGGCCGGGTTCAGCCGCGGCCAGGGGAACGCGTCGAACTCGGAGCGCCAGTTCTTGGTCGCAAGGTCGGGGAAGTGGAAGAGGACGTGCCAGGCGAACTCGCGCCAGCCGACTTCGGCGAGGAACTTCTGTGCCGCGTTCGCGTGAGGCCCCCCTGCGTGGCGCGCCCGTGTCTGGTGCCAGATCTCGTGCGGGCTGATCTCTCCCCACCGGAGGTGCGGGGACAGGCGCGAGGTCACTGCACGGTCGGGCCGGTCGCGCTCTGTCGCGTAGTCAGGCAGGTCGTCGGCCAGGAACGCCTCGAGTCGGGTATGAGCTGAGGCCTCGCCGGGTTCCCAGGTCTCGCGAAAGCCCGTGGCCCAGTCGGGGTCGGTGGGCAAGAGATGCCAGTCGGTCACGTCGTCGCCGTCGACGGCGGGCCGGGCGCCGCGTGCCCCCGTGGGGGCGGGAAGCGGCTCGCGTGGTTCGGGGAGTGCCAGGCACGCCTTCCAGAACGGGGTGAAGACACCGTACGGTGTGCCCGACCCAGTGCGGACTGTCCACGGTTCGAACAGCAGGTTCGCGCCGAACGAGTGGACATCGAGCCCGGCATCCCGCAACTCAGACTTGAGCTGGGCGTCGATGTCGCGCTCGGCAAGGCCGTAGCGCCGGTTCCAGTAGAGCGCGTCGGCGCCAGTCTCGATGACGAGCGCGCGGATCACGTCGACCGCAGCGCCGCGCCGCAGAATGAGAGTGATACCGAGGTCGCTCAAGTCCCGCGAGAGGGATGTCAGGCTGTGGTGGAGCCACCAGCGGCTGGCCGCCCCGAGAGGACGGATGCCGGGGGAGTGCTCGTCGAGAACGAAGACCGCGACGATCGGCTCGCCCCGCTGCACGGCTTCGTGAAGTGCGGGGTTGTCAGCGATTCGCAGGTCGTCTCGAAACCAGACGATCGTGCTGGGGGTCACCCTGGGATGCTATCTGCGCGTGAGGACCGTGGGGCCGATACGACAGTATCCGGTGGGACTGCTAGGCCGCCGGTGCGAGCAGTTCGAGGGTGCGAAGGCGGGAGGGTGCGGCATCCATCGCGTCGCTGTCGTGAGCGGCCGCGACCGGCGAGATCATGACCTCGTCTACCTGCCACCGCGTTGCGAACTCCCGCAGTCGCTCGGCCACGGCGTCCGGCGTGCCGATGAACCAGCGCTCTGCTGCCCACGATTCCAGAGGCGCCGCCAGGCGGTCGGCTGCCTCGGCGGCGTACGCCTGTTCCACGGTTTCGAGTGCTGTCAGGGGCCGCCCTCCGCGAAGCCGCGCCATCATGCGAAGCTGCGGCAGAGCGAGAGCTCGGGCTTCGGCATCCGTGTCGGCGACGACGACGTTTGCCGTGAGGAACGTCCTGGGGATCTCGCCTTCGCTGGCCGGGCGGAACTGCGAGCGGTACAGGTCGAGGGCCCGTTCGAGACCGTCTCCGGAGAAGTGGTTGGCGAAGACGTAGGGAAGGCCCATGGATGCCGCGAGCTGCGCCGAGTAGTCGCTGGAGCCGAGCAGCCAGACTTCTGGTGCGGCGGTTGCCGCGGGGGTCGCGCGGACGGCGTACTCCTGACCGGAGGTGAAGCGGAGGCTCGCGCCTTCGGGCGACGACAGCGCGAGGATGTCGCGGATGTTGTCGGGAAAGCGGTCGACGTCGCTCGTGGTTCCGGACTGTCGCAGGAGTTGCGTGATGACGGGGTCGCTTCCGGGTGCGCGGCCGATGCCGAGGTCGATGCGGCCAGGGGCGATGGCCTCGAGCGCGGCGAACTGTTCAGCGACGACGAGCGGCGAATGGTTCGGGAGCATGACACCTCCCGAGCCGAGGCGGATGCGGGAGGTGCGCGCCGCTGCTGCCGCGACCAGGACCGGCGGTGTGGTGGAGGCGACGGCCGGCATGTTGTGGTGCTCGGCGAACCAGTAGCGCCGGTACCCGAGCCGGTCTGCCGCATCGGCAGTGGCGAGGGAAGCGGTGACCGCCTGGGCGCTGGTCTGCCCGGTGCGGACCGGGACGAGGTCGAGGACGGAGAGGGCAAGCGGTGCGGCAGACATCGTTCCATGCAACGCCGGACGGCTTGATCCCATTCCGGTGCGTCAGAAAGGTGCTGGTCCGCCGGGGTCGTCTGGTGTGAAGTG
>NZ_JASBSF010000104.1 GCF_030149085.1 Microbacterium sp.
GCAGGGAGCGTCGTCTTTACGCTCGCCGGGTATGCCCGCGAGCCGAGCTCGCTTCCGACCGCTCGGCGGAGGCGCGCCTACGTCATCGTCGGCATCGCCGCCGTCATCGTCGTCATCCCGCTCGCGTTCAACACGATCGTGTCCTTCGCCCTGACCTCGTGGGGGCTCACGATCCGCAATGCCTCCCAGGAGTGGATTAGCGTCGATCCCACGGCATCCATTTCGGATATCCACTGGGTCGGGCTGAACGCAACGATCGATGTGGTCACCGATGACGGTGAGATCCCCGGCACTGACGACCTCGCGTCGGCGCTGGACAAGCTGCCCGATTTCGTCGGCGTATCGGTTCGCGTGCAGACCGAGGCTGAGTACGCGATCCGCTAACGATTCACCTCAGCGGGCTCTCTAGACTGCGAATGAGCTTCCGGATCGGGTAGCCGCGCCAGTCGACATCGACAACGTAAGGAACCGCACATGCAACTGGGAATGGTCGGACTCGGACGAATGGGCGCGAACATCGTGCGCCGCCTCATGAACGACGGGCACGAGTGCGTCGTCTACGACGTGAATGCGGATGCCGTCACCGCCCTCGCCGGTGAGGGTGCGACGGGCGCGGAGTCGTTTGCCGACATGGCGAGCAAGCTCGAGGCGCCGCGCGCGATCTGGCTCATGATCCCCGCGGGCCTCACGGGCGACGTTGTCGACCAGGTAGCCGAGGTGCTCGAGCCCGGCGACATCATCATCGACGGCGGCAACTCCAACTACCGCGACGACGTCCGCCGGGCTGCGAAGCTCAAGCCGAAGGGCATCCATTACGTGGATGCCGGCACCAGCGGTGGCGTGTTCGGCCTCGAGCGTGGCTACTGCCTCATGGTCGGCGGTCCGAACGAGGCGTTCGACCGCATCGAGCCGATCCTCAAGACCATCGCGCCTGGCAAGGGCGACATCGAGCGCACGCCGGGACGCGCCGGCGACTACGCCCCCGAAGAACTCGGCTACCTGCACTGCGGCCCATCGGGGGCCGGCCACTTCGTGAAGATGGTCCACAACGGCATCGAGTACGGGATCATGGCCGCGCTCGCCGAGGGCATGAACATTCTCAAGAATGCTGACGCGGGAGTCCGTGAAGCGGAGCACTCTGCCGAGATCGCCCCGCTGGAAGAGCCCGAGTTCTACCAGTTCACGATCGACACCCCCAAGGTTGCCGAGCTGTGGCGCCGCGGATCGGTGATCTCGTCGTGGCTGCTGGACCTCACCGCCGCGGCTCTCGAAGAGAACCCCACGCTCGATGGACTTGCCGGCCGGGTCTCCGACTCCGGTGAAGGTCGCTGGACCGTCAAGGCTGCCGTCGACACCGGGGTACCCGCTCCCGTGCTCTCGGCAGCGCTGTTCGAGCGGTTCGCATCCCGTGACGAAGATCACTACGCCAACCAGCTGCTCTCGGCGATGCGCCTGCAGTTCGGTGGCCACCACGAACTCCCCACCGGCGATGTGTTGGAGGCCGGCGCGCGGAAGTCCGATCAGGCCGGCTGAACGTCGAGCGCCGGAAGGCTCGCTTCGAATGTTGTGCCCTGGCCCGGCGCGCTCGTCACGCGCAGAATGCCGCCGTGCGCGCTCACGAGGGCATGGGCGATTGCAAGTCCGAGGCCAGATCCCGCGGAGTGGCGGGAGGAATCGCCCCGCCAGAACCGCTCGAACACGTGGGGGAGCTGCTCGGCCGGGATCCCTGGGCCAGTGTCGTGCACGCGCAGGATGACGCGATCGGCGTTCACGCGAGTGCTGATGGTGACCTCTGCATCCGCGGGAGTGTGCTGCAGCGCATTACCCACAAGGTTCCGCGCCACCTGGGTCAGGCGGGGTTCGTCGCCGAGGACGGGCGCGGGGCCATCGGTGTCGACAGTGAGCCGGCACTCAGGATGCAGCACGCGGGCATCCGAGGCCACCTCCGCCGCGACCGCGGCGAGATCGACCGGGGTGTTCTCGAGGGGCCGGCCGGAGTCGGTCCGCGCGAGCAGGGACAGCTCGTCGGTGAGGAGTCGCATGCGCCCCAGCTGTCGCTCCACGCGCGCCATGGCTTCCGCGAGGGCGTCGGGGTCGGTCAGGCCACCCCGAAGGTACAGCTCGACCCAGCCGCTGGCCGTGGTCAGCGGGGTGCGCAGCTCGTGCGAGGCATCGGCGACGAATGAGCGCATGCGGTTCTCGGCATCCTCCTGCACGTCGAAGGCGAGGTTCACGGTGCTCGCCATCCGCGCGATGGCCGGATCGCCGCTGCTCTCGACGGGAAGCCGCAGCGTGAGATCGCCCTCCGCGATGCGTTCGGCGTGCTCAGCCATCGCGGTGAGAGGGCGAAGGCCGCGGCCTACGACGATCGCCGCCGCGATGATGAGGATGATGGTCGTCACGACCGCTGTCACCGAGAGCGCCGAGATCAGGAGAACGCCATTGGCCTCGCGATCGGTCGTGCGCACGACGAGGACTGCCGAGGTCACCGGAACATCGCTCGCGTTCTCACTGAACGAGAGCGCGAGCCCCGTCGTGTCGATCGTCTCGGCGAGGTACCGGCCATCGATATCGGTCGGCTCGTGAGCCGCGCGAGCCACGATCGTGGGAACGTCTGCTTCTGGGATGCCGGCGGCCGTCAGCACGCCATCATCGCCCAGAAGGATGATGCCGAGCGAGTCAGCCGCGATGCGCTGCACGGTCTCGCTCGAGATGACCGCGCCCCCGGTCGCATCCAGCCCCGCGGTCATCCGCTGCGCCGTGTTCTCGAGCTGGGTGAGGTCGCGTTGGCTCAGCAGTGGAAAGATCGCGAAGGAGGCGATGACCGCGCCGCCGAGCACCACAGCCACCATCACGACAGCGAGGGTCACCGTCAGCCGCGCCCTGATCGATCGCACGTCAGCGACCGGCATCCGTGCGAAGGACGTAACCGAAGCCGCGCACCGTCTCGATCAGCGGGTCTCCATGCGCATCGAGCTTGCGCCGCAGGCTCGAGATGAAGCGCTCGACGACGTTGGCCTCACCGCCGAAGTCATAGAGCCACACTTCTCTCAGGATCTGGCTCTTGGACAGGACCTGATCGGGGTTGGCCATGAGCATGTGCAGGAGCCGGAACTCCGTCGGCGAGAGGTCGATGCGCGTCCCGCCACGCTCGACCAGGTGACGCTGTTCGTCAAGCACGAGGTCGGCGACGCGGATGGCGGCGTCCTCAGGGTCGGGTTCCGTGAGCGCTGTGCGGCGCAGGAGCGTCTCGATCCGGGCGATGACCTCGACGGCGCTGGATTGGTGGACTCGAGGATGTCGACGGTTACGAGCAGGGGCGCGTTCCACCCGGGCCCGAACGTCTCGGCCACCGCATCGAAGTGGTCGTGGCTGTTCGTACCGACCGGCTTGGTGCTGGCATCCGGCAGCGCGAGCGCCAGCTGGGCTGCCGGCAGCGCGAGTGCGCCGACGCCGACGACAACGAGCACGATGGTCAGCGCGGGAACGCGTGTCACGATCCGCACCCAGCGGCTCGAGAGTGTTCTCCGCTCGCCGGATGCCGGGGCGGTGGCGCGGCGTCGCGTCCGTCGAGGGCGAGGTGTGAGTCGCGTGCCGGCCAGCAGCGCGAGTGCCGGCAACAGTGTCAGAGCGACGAGCACCGCCGTGGCAACCGCGAGCGACCCGCCGAAGGCCATGACGGTGAGCACGGGGATGCCGACGACCGACAGCCCGAGGAGCGAGACAATCACCGTCAGGCCCGCGAAGACCACGGCACCGCCGGCGGCCCCCAAAGCCCGAGACATCGCTTCCCGCGGCTCGAGGCCGGCAGCCAGCTCTTGCCGATGCCTGGACAGGATGAACAGGGAGTAGTCGATCGCAACCGCGAGCCCCAGCATCGTCGAGAACGACGGGGTCGCCGTCGAGATGTCCGCGACGTGTGACGCGAGAGCCAGGATGCTGATCGTCGCGCCGACCCCCGCGATGGCGGCGAGGATTGGCATCCCGGCCGCGAGGAATGAGCCGAACGTCACGAACAGCACCAGCAGGGCGACGACGATGCCGATGACCTCCGATAGGTGCGATATCTCGGGGTTGCCTTCGCCGTAGGCCGAACCTCCGATCGTCGAGGTCACGCCGTTCTCATCGACGATCGCGGCCTCGTACACGGCATCCAGGGTCTCGTCGGAGGGTTTCTCATCCTCGAACTGCACGGTGGCCAATGCTGCGTCGCCGTTCTCGTCGATCTGCAACCGGTCCATGCTGCTGACGTTCGCGACACCGGGGACGTCTTCGATGCTCTCAAGGGCCTCTTGCACCACCGCGGTGGCATCGGCATCCTCGATCGACCCCGAGTCGGTGCGAAAGAGGAGCTGTGCACTCGCGCCCGCGGCCGATGACCCGAAACGCTCCTCGAGGACGGTCTGTCCGACCTCCGACTCGGTGCCGGGCACCGAAAAGTTGTCGGCGTAAGCGGTTCCGGCCACGCGGCTTGCGCCGAGGAGCGCGAGAATCACGACCAGCCATCCGATGATGACGAGCAGGCGATGGCGAGCGACCAGGTGGCCGAGCCGGTGCAGGGCAAGTGACATGAGAGCCTTCCGGGCGAGCGGATGCGGTAGTCACCAGTCGAGACCGCCGACCTGACCGCCCACGCTCGGCGAACCTGACGGAAAGCTGACGATTCAGTCCGCGCACCCGGCCAGCGGTCCGGCAAGACCACTCGCGCCGGATGCCGAAGCCGGAGCCGTTACGGAGAGCGTCAGCTCGTCCTGTGCCAGGGATACCGTCGTCACGGCTATCGCGTCCGGGTCACTCGGGAGCTCGATCCCGTCGATGAGAGCTGCGGGCACTGCGTCACCTGCCCGTGAGAGCATGGCCGGTGGTACCTCGAATCCGGCGACGGTGACGGAGCTCGGCACGAGCTTCCATCCGTCGGGAGTGGATGAGGGCAGAAAGCCGATCGTGGTCGGGATCGTCCTTCCGCGGTACGGCATCTCGACCGTCACAGACAGGCCAGTCGGCTCGATCCGGACGTCGACGGGGGTATCGAACCGGCATGCGGCCATCGCCGCCACGGCACTGCTGTCGACCATGACCTGCAGATCCACGCGACCGGTGAGCGCTTGCCATATCGCCGGCGTCGGACCAGAGGAGACAGAGAGCCCCTCGACGGTGAATCCGGAGGTGGCGGTGTCAATCCTCGTGTCGATGTTCGCCCGGACGATCAGCTCCGATCCCACCACGGCTCCGATGACGATTGCGGCGCCGATGGCGCCCCAGGTCCATGCTCGCTTGTTCACTCATCCATCGCAGCCGTACGACCTTCCGGATGGCGAACCGTGCGCTGACGGGTGACTGACGCACCGCTCCCGGCGGTGTTCTCGGCACTCTGACCCTCGGCTAGAGTGCCAGGATGCGGAGCAGGCGCACGTGAGCGGAGTCATCCGTTTCGCGTTCCGCCGCGCCGCATCGGCACGCGCGTCGCTTGTCGCGATGGCAGTTTTCGCGGGACTATCAGGCACGGTGGTCGCTGCTGCGACCACCGTGGACGCCGCCCGGGTCGACCGCGCGACGGCGGACGGGCTCACGACGGGCGGGTCTGGCGGAGTCGCAGCGGTCGCGGTCGGGCTGCTCGCCCTATCGATCGCCCTGGCGGTCGTGCTTTCGACGGTCGAGGTCACGCGGTCACGCGCCGGCGAGACGAGACTGCTGCTGGCCCGCGGCATGGCGCCGCGCTGGCTGGTGACGATGGCAGTAGTCGAAACCGCCGTCGTCACGACGGTGTCAAGCGTTGCCGGTGCTCTCGGAGCGGGTCTGCTGGTGTGGGCCCTGACGACGACCGTTCCGCAGATCGCCCTGACAGCTACGGGTGTTGCGATGATCATCGTCGGCACCTCGGTGAGTGCCGGTGTGCTTGCCGGGCGCGAGAATCCGCCGACGAGGGCCGTCGCGGTAGCCATCGCTGTGATCGTTGTCATCGCCATCATCACGGGGGTGGCGACCTGGCGCCTGCTGACTTTCGGTGTGGACCCCCTCTCGTTCCTGGCCCCGTCCCTGCTCCTGCTCGTCGTTGCCGCGGCATCGACAGTTCTCGCTCTTTCCGTGCTCCGGATGCTGAGTCGGGCCGTTGCCAGGAAGCGTGGCCTCATCGTCGTCACGGCACTGCGGCGACTCTCTCGCCGTCCTGGCCGCTCCGCTGCGTCGATGGTCGCTGTCGCCATTGCCGTGGGGATGAGCGTCGTGGCAGCCGCCTACATCTCCAGCGCTGACGGGCTCGGAGACGGGCCCGAATCCCTGCGAGTGGGCTCAGACCTTCGGGTCGTGACGATCCCCGTCGACGTTGCGCCCTCGGCTATCGCGGACGCAGCCCGGGCAGAGGCCGCGATGGAAGGCCGCCAACTGGTTGCGAGTATGCCTTCGACGCGCTCAGATCGTGACCGGGTCCCGATCCTGGCTCTGGAATCCGACAAGCTCTCCCAGGTGATGACGGAGATCCCCGGTGTCGTCGATCCGGGCGATTGGTTCGAACGCCTCAGTCGGCCTGCGGATGCTGGACGGGTTCCGGCCCTGGTGTCGCAAGACGTCGCCGACGATCTGGGACTCGTCGAGGGCGACTCCCTCGCCCTCGACGCCTCCTCGCCCACGCTCACGGCTGACATGGTGATCGCCGGCGTGGTCCCCGTGATCCCGGGAACCCCGGGCTCGCGGGGTTTTGTCGTAGACCTCGCGCGTCTGACCGTTGTGTCGGGGGAGTCGGTCGAACCCAATCAACTCTGGCTTGCCTCCGACGACCCCAGTGCATCAGCCGCTCTGATCGAACGGGACTACCCGCAGGTCGTCGTGCTCACTCCCGATCCGGCTGTCGCCGCAGACCGGGTCGGGCAGGGATCGGTTCTTCAGGTATCGGCGATCGGGTCCGTCCTCATCGCCCTGACGCTGCTCGTCCTGCGCGGTGGAGTCAGCGGGACCGATGCTCGTGAGGCGGCGCTGCTGGCCATTGTCGGCGCTGGCAGGCGTGGTGCGACCACGGTGGTGGCAGCGCAGAACACGACAGCCCTTGTCGTCGGTTTCGTTGCCGGGATCATCGGGGGCGCGGTAACGGCAGTAGTGACGGTACCTGCGGCGGTGAGGTGGGCATCCGGTAACCTTCCCGCTGCCTATCCCGTCGGCATCCAGGTCGATGGTCCCACCCTGCTCGCGCTGCTGGCGGTGCTGCTGGTCGGTGGACTCGCCATTGCCTGGTGGGTGCGTCTTCCGAGAGCGCTCGCGCGACTGGTCCGAGAGGACGAGTGACGGATGCGGCCGGATCGCCTTTTGGTTCTCCGCCTGCTGCGGCGTCGCTTCGGTGTGTCCCGTGGGGCTGCAACGGTCATCGTCGTTCTTGCTGCGATGACGGCGCTGCTCATCTCCGCAGCGCCGCGCTTGCTGGTCCAGGTCACCCGGGACGAGGTTGCTCACCAGGTCGGTCAGCTCGCCCCGACTACGCGAGACCTGACGGGGACGGTGTCGGCAGTCGTGCCCGAGGGCGGCATCCTGGGCCTGGAATCGTCACTGTCGGGCGCGAGCGATCAGTGGCCGTCGATCGTTCAGGGCCTCGTGGGTGACGGCCAGGTCGCTGTATACACGGATCCGCTGCGGGCGACCCCCGACCTTCTGGCGCCGACCTCGCCCTTAGCCGACGTCCAGTTCATGGCTGAGCCGGATGCCCTCGCACACCTGCAGGTTGTCAACGGCTCGTGGCCGCAGGAGTGGTTGGGGAGCGGGACGCTGCAGATCGCGCTCAGCGAAGACGCTGCCGGCACCATGGACTGGCCGATCGGAGAGCGGCGCACGATTCTCACCGCGACCGCACCGCTCGAGGTGGTATTGACGGCAACCGTTCGAGCAACCGATCCGGACGACCCGCGCTGGCTCCATCTGCCAACGGCGCTCACGGCAACCGTCTTCGACGACGGGAATCGGCGACCCGTGGCAACCTCCGCCGCGTGGATAGATCCCGGGACCTGGGACGCGTTGGACCCGCCCGGAACGGTGGTCGTGTGGTACCCCGTCAATGCCGACGGCGCCGCCGAGGTCGACGTCCCACAGCTGCTTCCGGCGATTCGCGCGATCGTCGCCTCGCCCCTGCCGCTCGGTCCAGCCGGTGATGTCCGCGTCTCGCTGGAGTCCGGATTGGTCACCGCGCTCGGCACCGCCATCGGGCGCACCGAAGCTACGCGCGCGATCCTCATGGTCGCAGCGGTCGGTCCGGTCGTCGTGGCCTTCTCGCTCGAGGTGCTCGCGGCGGCGCTCATGGTTCGTCGGCGTCGTCAGCAGCTGGCGCTGCTGGCCGCGCGAGGTGCCGCCTCGTCCCAGTTGCGGCGCCTGCTCGCTCTCGAGGGGGCGCTGCTCGGCATCCCCGCCAGTGTCCTTGCGGCCGCGCTCGGGGTCTTCCTCGTTCCCTCGGACGCAGGCTGGTTCCCTGTCGCGCTCGCTGTTCTCGCGGGTGCGGTTCCGGCCGCGGCACTTGCTCTCGCACTGCCCCGACATCTCCTCGCTGTCGGTCGGGAAGACCTCGATCGAAGGCGCCGCACGCTGCCGATGCTGGCGACGGAGGCTCTCGGGGTCGTGCTCGCCGCGGGAGCCGTGACCGTGCTGCTGGTCCGCGGCGCGGGCGCTGGAGCTCTCGATCCGCTCGCGGTGGCCGCGCCGCTGCTGGTGACCGTAGCGCTCGCGCTGATCGTCGTGCGGCTGCATCCGATCCCCCTCGCTCTGGCCTTGCGTCTGCAACGGCGTCGCTGGGGAGCGACGGGCCTCGTGGGCGCCGCGCGCGCCGTCCGGGAACCGGTTGCCGGGACGGCGGCAGTGCTCGCGATGCTCGTGGCCGTCGCGATCGCGGTGTTTTCCTCGGTTGTGCTTGCCACCGTCGACCGTGGCGCCGTCGTCGCGGCTGAGCGCATGGTCGGCGCAGACATCCAGATCTCCGGCCCGTACGTTGATGCCGATCAGCTCGACACGATCCGGGGGGTCGAGGGTGTCGCGGCCGTCGCGGGCCTGCTGCGCGGCGACTATCTGCCGGTCACGGGCCCCGGGGGCCGCGTAACCGCTGAGGTCATCGCCACCGATCCGACGGCGCTCGCGGCTGTGCAGGACGGAATGGTGGGAGCCTTCCCCGGGGGACTCGCCGACGGGGAGATCCCCGTGCAGGTCGTCCCCTCGACGGCGCTCGCGGCCGAGCTCGGTGGAGCGATCAACGCCATTTCGGGGGCGCCTGCGGAGGCAGCCGAACCGATCGAGCAGATTCTGGGTCTCACGGCTTCGTCGGAGTTCGTCGTGATGGGGGCCGATGACTACACCGCACTCACCGGCAAGGGCTTTTTCCCGCGCACGGTGCTGATCGAGGTCGCGCCGGGCTACGACGCCGCTGCCGTCATCGATCGCGTCGGTCAGATCGTCGGCGGCACCTTCTCGGTAAGTCTGCTGGATGCCTCAACCGACGAGATCCGCAGTTCTCCGGCGGTCACGGCCCTGCGGGTCGCCTTGCTCAGCGCGGTCGGTATCGCGATCGCGCTGTCGGCGGTTGCCGTCCTCGTCGTGGCCGGCGTGACCCGCGATGCGCGCTCCCGCGTCATTGCGCTGCTGCGCACGATGGGCATGGGGCGCCGCGAGACACGCGGCGTCGTGGCGTGGGAGTTCGTTCCGCTCGGAGTCACCGCCTTGGTGGCTGGCGGGGCTCTCGGCATCCTGTTGCCCCTTCTGATCGTGTTCTCCATCGATCTGCGCCCGTTCACCGGTGGGGGCGGCCAGCCCTCGCTCTTCATCGATCCCGTCCTGAGCGCTACGCTCGTCGCGATCGTGCTGGCAGCTCTCGCCCTCGCCGTGATCGGCGGCGTGCTGAGTGCTCGCGCGACCTCGACGGCGACAGTGCTGCGAATGGGGGAGGACTGAGATGACACCAGCACCCTCGGCTGAAGCCGACATCCACTGCGAAGGACTCGTGCGGATCTTCACCGTCGCCGATATCGAGGTGCAGGCCCTCCAGGGCCTTGACCTGTTCGTCGGTCGCGGGGAACTTGTCGCACTCGTCGGAGCCTCGGGTTCAGGCAAATCGACGCTGCTGGCGATTCTGTCGGGATTGGATACCCCCACGGCGGGGAAGGCTGTGGTCGCTGGCCGTGACCTGCCGTCGCTGACCAACCGCGATCGCGTGGCCTACCGGCGCGATGTGGTGGGCTTCGTCTGGCAACAGACAGCGCGGAACCTGCTGCCCTACCTCTCCGCGCTCGAGAACGTCGAGCTGGCCGCAGCCATCGGGCGCAAGCCTCGTGCGAAGGAGCGTGCGCTGCGGATGCTGGATCTCGTCGGGGCTGCCCACCTGGCAGGCCGGCACCCGGCAGAGCTCTCGGGCGGGCAGCAGCAGCGCGTCGCGATCGCGGTCGCACTGGTCAATGAGCCTCGGGTGCTGCTGGCCGATGAGCCGACCGGCGACCTCGACGAGGAAGCATCGGCGGAGGTTCTTCGCACCTTCGAGCAGGTCAACGCCGAGCTGGGAACCACCGCTCTGATCGTCACCCACGACCCGGCGGTCTCTGAGCACGTCCAGCGGACTGTCCAGATCCGGGACGGTCGTACGGCAACCGAAGTGTTGCGCTGGACTCACACCGATGACGACGGACGCGAGCACGCCATGGCCGAGGAGTTCGTCGTGCTCGACCGAGTCGGGCGGATGCAGCTGCCGGCGGACTACCTGACGAGCCTGGGCCTGCGTGATCGGGTGCGACTACAGCTTCAGGCCGATCATGTCGCGGTGCGGCCCGGTCACGAGGGCTCTGCGGTACCGGACTCGGCCGGAGCAGCGACGGGACGAGACGAGGCTGCAGATGAGTGAGCGTTCGGTGGAGCCGGTGGTCACGGCATCCGACATCTCGGTGACCCACCTCACACCGGCTGGCGAGGTGCATGCCCTCGTGCGCGCCTCCCTGGAGCTGTACCCGGGGGAGCTTGTCGTGCTCATCGGACCCTCGGGGGCAGGAAAGACGACCCTCTTGCACGTCCTCGGTGGTATCGAGTCGGCGTCGAGCGGATCAGTTCGTGTCGGAGAGACGGTGGTCACGGATGCCCCGGAGCGCGACCTCGACAGGGTGAGGCGCGACGATATCGCGTTCATCTTCCAGTCGTTCGGGCTGCTCGAGGCGCTCACTGCCGCGGAGAATGTCGAGATTCCGCTTCGGATCGCCCGGGCAGAACCCCGCGCGCGCGACGAGCGCGTCAGCGCACTCCTGGAGCGTGTCGGTCTCGCAGGCCACGCTGCGCAGCGCCCGGCAGAACTCTCTGGGGGGCAGCGTCAGCGCGTCGCGATCGCGCGAGCACTGGCGGCGTCGC
Source organism: Microbacterium sp. (assembly GCF_030149085.1). Classification (GTDB taxonomy): domain Bacteria; phylum Actinomycetota; class Actinomycetes; order Actinomycetales; family Microbacteriaceae; genus Microbacterium. Next base: position 11,344 of record NZ_JASBSF010000104.1, read on the forward strand.
CGCGCGTGTTGCTGGCCGATGAGCCGACAGGCCAACTCGACTCACACACTGCCGAGGCGATGATCGACCTGATCGCCTCGGTCGCGCATGACGACGGCGTCGCTGTGCTTCTCTCGACCCACGATCCATCGATCGTGGCGCGCGCGGATCGCGTGCTCGAGATCCACGACGGCGTGCTCACCGAGCGAAGCCTGCTCGCGCCGGCCTCGGCATCCGAATGATCAGCGCCTCTCAGATCCTGGGCTGTCGGATAGCCTGAGCGCCAGGTGACACGGCGAGACACCGGGGGATCCACATGGAGCTGAGTTCGTTTCCGATCATCGGTATCGCGCTTGCGGTGCTGTCGGCGGCGCTGCTCACTGTCGGAAACCACCTCCAATCGGTCGGGGTCGAACGGGCCAGCGGTGGGGGCTCACGGCGCCTCGGTGTCGCGGGTTTCTGGGCCCTCGCGAGGACGCCCGTTTGGCTCCTCGGGTCTGTGCTGTTCGGGCTGGCCATTCTCGCGCAACTGGCTGCTCTCGCTTTCGCCCCGCTTATCGTCGTCCAGCCGGTGGGAGTGATCGCGCTCGTTTTCGCTTCTGCGCTCACCGCGGTCGTCACGCGCCGCCCGCCTCGCCGCCCCGAAATCGTGGCGATCGCGGTCGCCGTGGTGAGCCTTGCCGCGTTCGTCGGTGTCGCGGCCGCCGTCAGCGTGCAGACGACGATCACCGACCGTGAGCTCATCCTGATCCTCATCATCCTGCTCGTCGTTCTTGCCGCGACCTTCGCAGCACTCGCTTGGCTGCGGCGGCGCGGCATCCCTCCCGTTGCCTACGTCGTGCTCGGCGGGCTGTTCGCAGGATTCGTCGCAACCCTCGGCAAGACCGTCATCCTGCGCGTCCAGACCGCCTGGGCCTCTCAGGACTTCAGCATCGACGACACAAACCTGCTGACGATCGCCTGCCTTGTCGGGATCGCGGTTGCCGGCGCGCTGTCGATCTACTTCGTGCAGACAGCCCATACCGTGAGCAACCCGCAGACAGTTGTCGCGGGGCTCACGATCGTCGACCCCTTCATTGCTGTCATCCTCGGCATCACCGTGCTCGGCGAGGCAGTCGGAGCGCCGCTGTGGAGCTTCGGCGTGTTCGCCGTTGCCGGCGCCGGCGCCATGTGGGCGGTCTGGCGGCTCGCCTCGATCACGCAGCCGTCGCGGTGACCAGCTCGCGCTCAGCGACGTGACCGGCGGATCTTCTCGGGAAGAATATCCCCATGCCTGCATACGAATTCTCGGCTGACCCGCGCCGTGTCGATCGGGTCACGGTTCACCGCTGGCTGAGTGAACTGTCGTATTGGGCGCGAGGACGCAGCCGCGAGCAGCAGGATGCCGCGATCGAGAACTCCCGCAATTACGGGATCTATGACTCCGAGACTGGTGCGCAGTTGGGCTACGCACGGATCGTGACGGACGGCGCGACTTTCGCCTGGCTGTGCGATGTCTTCGTCTCTCCGGATGCCCGAGGCCGGGGCATCGGAAAGGCGCTCATGGCCGGGATCGTCGCGGACGTCGAACCGCTCGGCGTCCGCCGTGTCATGCTGGCGACCGCCGACGCGCACGGACTGTACGCCCAGTTCGGATTCGAAGGCGTGCGCGCGCCCGAGAAGTACATGGTTCTCGGAGCCCACTGACACGTCGGGCGCGTGTCGGGGCTGCGCGGTACGCTCGCGGAATGCATCGCCTCACGCGGGACGAAGCGCGCCGGATCGCCGTGCGTGCGCAGTTGCTGGATGCCGATCGTCCCGGCGACGTCGTCGAGGTCGCCGAGCAACTCGGGAGCATCAAGATCGACCCGACCGCAACCATTGCTCCCGCGGAACAGACCGCATTCTGGAGCCGAATCGGGTGGGGCTATGAGCCAGGTCAGCTGAAGAAGGCCGTTGAAGACGATCGTCTGCTGTTCGAATTCGACGGGCGGTTCTTCGCCTCCAGCCTGATGCCCTACATGGTGCCGCTGATGCGTGCCCGGCAGCTGCGCGCCGCATCTCGCGAGTACCTCGAGGCAAACGCCACCTTTCGCAAGGATGTGCTTGCCCGCCTACGCGCCGAGGGGCCGCTGCTGGCATCCGAGATCCCTGACACCAGCGTGGTGCAGCGCAGCAACGAGAGCGGCTGGTACGGATCGAACCAGGTGCCACGGATGCTCGAGCTGCTCTCGGTCATCGGCGAGGTGGCAGTGGTCCGACGCGAGAACCGGCAGCGAGTGTGGGACCTGGCAGAGCGGTTGTACGGTCCGGATGACGGATCCTTAACGCCCGAGGAAGCCGAAGAGCGGATGCAGCAGCGACGCCTTCAAGCTGCCGGGATCGCGCGCCAGAAGTCGCCCTGGAGCGACGTCGGCATGGCGGGGGAGCCGGCGGAGATCGAGGGGAGCGCGTGGAAGTGGCGCGTTGACCCCGAGGCGATCGCCGCCCTCGACGACGACCCCGGGGGCCGCGTCGCGATCCTCAACCCGTACGACCGGATGCTCTTCGACCGCCCGCGCCTTGCCGAACTGTTCGATTTCGACTTCATCCTCGAGCAGTTCAAGCCCAAAGCCCAACGCGTGTACGGCTACTTCGTGCATCCGATCCTCATCGGTGACCGTTTCTCGGCGCTGCTGGATGCCGAACTCGACAAGAAGAAAGAGAACCTCGTCGTCTCGGCCGTCCACGAGCTGATCCCGTTCGATGACGAGGAGCGCGAGATGGTGGATGCCGAGATTCGCGACCTTGGAGAGTGGCTCGGTGTTCCGGTGGTGTTTGCCTCGGGACGCCGATAGGCCCGGCGCGTACCCTCGGATCATGGCGCACCGGATCTTCACCACGAGCTTCGCGTCGGTCTACCCGCTCTACATCGCGAAGGCCGAACGCAAGGGGCGAACGAAGGGCGAGGTCGACGAGATCATCGCCTGGCTCACGGGCTTCGATGACGACGCTCTGGCGCGACACCTCGACGAGAGCACGACGTTCGAGGAGTTCTTCGCGGGTGCCGACCTCAACCCGCGCGTCTCGGCGATCACCGGGGTTGTCTGCGGCGTTCGTGTGGAGGAGATCGAGGATCCGCTGATGCAGAAGATCCGATACCTCGACAAGCTGATCGACGAACTGGCCAAGGGCAAGGCGATGCCGAAGATCCTCCGGCAGGCGTGACGTTGCCGCTCGTCAATCATCTGGGTATCTCGGTCGCCGACGTCGCGGCGACTGCTGACCGATTCGAGCCGGTGCTCACCGAGCTCGGCTACGTTCGCACGGATGCCGGGTCCACAGTGTTCTGGACGAGACCGGGCGAGACGGAACTCATCTTCTATCCCGCTCGTGACCCCGGGAGCGGTCCGCACGAGCATGGCAGGGTCGGCTGGCAGCACCTCGCGTTCGCGGTCGGCTCGCGCGCAGAGGTGGACCGACTGCACGCGGTGGCGGTGGCTTCCGGCTGGGGCGCGGTCCGCGATCCCAAGCGGTATCCGCGCTTCACGCCCCGGTACTACGCATCCTTTCTCGAGGATGAGAACGGCATCCGTATCGAGTTCATGCACAACCCGCCGCGCGAGGCGAAGGACTGACGTCAGGTCTCGACGGAGGGGGCGACCGCCGGGATGAATGTCGGAGGTATGTTCTAATGTCGAGGCATGACGAACTCGCTCGTGGGCATCGCGGAAGCGCTGGAAGCGCTCGCTGCTGCCGGCGCCGAACGGTCGCCGGAGTCGCTGACTGCAGCTGAGCTCGTTGCCGTGAACAAGGCTTACGGTGCGCTGCGGCGGCGCGTGGATGCAGCATTCGCGCCGGTTGCCGCCGAGATCGCTCGTCAGTCGCGGCGTGAGCTCGGCAAGCAGTCTTTCGCCAAGCGTCAAGGGTTTGCCTCGCCTGCCGCGCTGATTTCGACCACGAGCGGCACCGGCATCGGTGAGGCTTTGCGCATCGTCCAGGTCGGCGAGGCCACCGCGCCCCGCATGACGCTCACGGGTGATCCGTTGCCCGCGAAGCGGCAGTACGTGGCGGCGTCTGTCGCCCGGGGGGACCTCGGGGTGACGCCGGCGGCGGCGATCGTGACACTCCTCGACCGGCTGGCCCTTCGTGTAGACCCTGCGCGCATCGACGAAGCAGAACGGCAGCTCGTGGAACTTGCGCCCGGAATGCGGCCCGACGAACTCTCGAAGCTGCTGGCGCGCGTCGAGGCGCACCTCGATCCCGATGGTGTCGAACCGCAGCACGAGGATGCCCGGGCGCAGCGCTCTCTCGTTAT
>NZ_JASBSF010000100.1 GCF_030149085.1 Microbacterium sp.
CCGCGCCACGCGCCGTACCCGGTGTGGTTTGAGAAGTTCACGGTGTACACCGGCAAGACCTCGACGCCGATGCGCTGCAGGGGGAACACCGCTGCAGAGTTGCCGACGTGTCCGTAGGCGACGGCTGACTGGATCGAAAGGATCTTCATGAGGGCTGGCCTGCTTCCATGGAACGGGCCGCGTCGATCGCGGCTGACAGATCGGATGCCAGGCGCGTCGCCTCGGCATCCGTGAGATCGTGCACCGTGAGGCGCAGGTGCTGCGCGGCATCCGCTCCGGCGAGCACGAACTCTTCGCCTGAGCGCGCGAGCCAGCCGCGCCGCATGAGATGCTCGCCGACCGCGCGGGCCGGGGCCCCGAGCGGCACCCACAGGTTGAGGCCGTCGGCAGCATGCGCCGGAACACCGGCATCCTGCAGCAACTGCGCGACTGCGGCATTGCGCGCGGCGTAGTGGGCGCCCGCTCGCCGGATGTCGTCTCGCACTGCATCATCGGTGAGCAGCGCGTGAGCGAGGCGCTGCAGCAGATGGCTCACCCACGTTGTTCCGGGGCTCAGACGCAGCGCCAGACGTGCCGCAGTGTCGGGATCTGACGCGGTGACCGCCAGACACATGTCAGGCCCGAGGAACTTCGAGACGGACCGGATGAGAGCCCAGCGTTCGTGCTCGGGTCCGACGATCGTGTGGAAGGGACGCTCGGAGAGGAGGGAGAAGTGGTCGTCCTCCACGACCAGAACGTACGGATGCTCGGCCAACACGGCACGCAGCGCGGCTGCCCGCGCGGCCGACAGGCTTGCACCGGTGGGGTTCTGTGCCCGGGGCGTGCTCACAATTGCGCGCACCCCGGCATCGAGGGCCGCACGAAGCCCGGCGACCGTCATTCCCTCGTGGTCGACGGGAACCGGCACTGCCCGGTACCCACCGAGCCGCAGGATGTTCATCGTCGACAAGAAGCACGGGTCTTCGACGGCGACGGCATCATCACGGGTAAGGGATTGTCCCAGCAGCCGCTCGATCGCATCAGACGCGCCGCCCGTGATCGTGAGCCGCAGTTCGGGCTGATCGACCATGGCCTGCCGCATCCACGCGCTGGCCCACGTTTCGAACTCGCGGTCGATGACCGGCTCCCCGTAGAGCACGGGTCGGCCGATGACGCGGGACAGAACCCTCGCCGGATCCGGGATCAGTGCGGCGTCCGGGTTACCGGTGCCGAGGTCTCGGAGCACGGTTCCGGCAGCGAACCCTTCTTGCGGCATCCGGGGCGATCCGGCGATGAGTGTGCCGCCCCTGCCCCGCGTCACGACCGTGCCTGCCTGCGCGAGATGACGATAGGCGGCGACGACGGTATTGCGATTGACGCGCAGACGCTCGGCCAGGGTGCGGACGGGGGGGAGCGCATCTCCAGGAACGAGCATGCCGCGTTCGACAAGACCCCGGACACTCTCGGCGATGTCGGTCGCCGTCGAGCCCGCGATCGCCGGTGGGGTGTCGAGAGCAGTCATCTCGACGAGTCTAGGCGGTGGGACATGCTAGGTTTTGGCATAGGTCAAGACGAAAGGGTCATCGTGTCCGCATCCACCACCGGGTCGTCTCGCGTCAAGCGGGGTCTCGCCGAAATGCTCAAGGGCGGCGTCATCATGGATGTCGTCACTCCCGACCAGGCGAAGATCGCCGAGGACGCGGGTGCGGTCGCGGTGATGGCGCTGGAGCGGGTGCCCGCCGACATCCGTGCTCAGGGTGGTGTGTCGCGCATGAGCGACCCCGACATGATCGACGGCATCATCGAGGCGGTCTCGATCCCGGTCATGGCCAAGGCCCGCATCGGCCACTTCGTCGAGGCACAGGTGCTGCAGGAACTCGGCGTGGATTACATCGACGAATCCGAAGTGCTCTCGCCCGCTGACTACGTCAACCACATCGACAAGTGGGGTTTCACGGTGCCGTTCGTCTGTGGCGCCACGAACCTCGGTGAGGCCCTGCGTCGCATCAACGAGGGCGCGGCGATGATCCGCTCGAAGGGTGAGGCCGGCACCGGTGACGTCTCCGAGGCGATGAAGCACATCCGCAAGATCAAGGGTGAGATCGCCGCGCTCGGCGCTCTCTCCAAGGACGAGCTGTACGTCGCCGCCAAGGATCTTCAGGCGCCCTATGAACTCGTCGCCGAGATCGCCGAGACCGGAACACTGCCGGTCGTGCTCTTCGTCGCCGGGGGCGTTGCGACTCCGGCGGATGCCGCCATGATGATGCAGCTTGGCGCCGATGGCGTCTTCGTCGGCTCGGGCATCTTCAAGTCCGGCAATCCGGCGCAGCGCGCCGCAGCGATCGTGAAGGCGACGACCTTCTACGACGACGCGAAGGTCATTGCCGACGTGTCCCGCGGCCTGGGCGAAGCGATGGTGGGCATCAACGTCGCCGACCTTCCCGCGCCGCACCGACTGGCCGAGCGGGGCTGGTGAGCGCGACGCGTCCGCACGTCGGAGTGCTCGCCCTCCAGGGCGACGTGCGCGAGCACGCGGCCGTGCTGCAGGCCCTCGATGTCGAAGTCTCCCTCGTGCGCCGACCCGAGGAACTCGCCGCTGTCGACGGGCTCGTGATCCCCGGCGGGGAGTCCAGCGTGATCGACAAGCTCTCGCGGGCGTTCGGGATGCGCGAGCCCATCATGGCCGCTCGCGAGGCCGGAATGCCGATGTACGGCACGTGTGCTGGCCTCATCCTGTTGGCCGATTCCATCGTTGACGGAATCGAGGGCCAGCAGACATTCGGAGGCCTTGACGTGGTCGTTCGCCGCAACGCGTTCGGGAGCCAGGTGGACTCGTTCGAAACCGATCTCGTCGTCCCGGCTTTCGGCGATCAGAGCGTCCACGCTGTCTTCATCCGCGCGCCGCTGGTCGAGCAGGTGGGGGAGCTCGCCGAGGTGGTGGCATCCCTCGACGATGGCCGGGTGGTCGCCGTTCGTCAAGGTGCGCTGCTCGGAACCTCGTTCCACCCTGAGGTGACCGGTGAGACCCGCTTCCACGAGCTGTTCCTGCAAGCCGTGCGCGCGGCAGCCTGACGGTGCCCGCGTCGCGCGGCCGATAGAATCGAGCGCATGTCCGGCCACTCCAAGTGGGCGACGACCAAGCACAAGAAGGCCGTCATTGACGCGCGTCGTGCAAAGTCGTTCGCCAAACTCATCAAGAACATCGAAGTCGCAGCCAAGCTCGGCGGTGCCGATCTCTCGGGTAACCCGACGCTGTACGACGCCGTACAGAAGGCGAAGAAGACGTCGGTTCCCAACGACAACATCGATCGCGCGATCAAGCGCGGCGCGGGAATCTCCGGCGACTCGGTCGAGTATCTAACGATCCTCTACGAAGGCTACGGACCCAACGGCGTCGCGCTCATGATCGAGTGTTTGACCGACAACAAGAACCGCGCGGCCGCGGAGGTGCGCACCGCGCTCTCGCGCAACGGGGGAACGCTGGCCGACCCCGGGTCGGTCGCGTACAACTTCCACCGCAAGGGCGTCATCGTCGTCTCCGGCGAGGGCACCACCGAAGACGACGTCATGATGGCAGCTCTCGAAGCCGGCGCGGAGGAGATCGAGCCGCACGCGCAGGGGTTCGAGGTCATCACCGAGGCATCCGACCTCGTCGCGGTGCGCTCGGCACTGCAGGAGGCGGGGCTAGATTACGAATCGGCGGATGTCGAGTTCGTCCCCTCTCTCAAGGTCGAGGTCGACGCCGATACTGCGCGCAAGGTCTTCCGCCTCATCGATGCTCTCGAAGACAGCGACGACGTCCAGAACGTCTACAGCAACTTCGACCTGAGCGCCGAGGTGCAGGCCGAACTCGAGAACGACGAATAGGGCGCGCCTTCTCGGCACCGCCGCTCGTCGCGCCTAGCGTTGCCGGGTGGCGACTGTTCGTGTGCTCGGAATCGACCCCGGTCTCACCCGCTGCGGCGTGGGTGTCGTGGATGTCGCTGCCGACCGCTCGGCCGTCCTCGTGCATGTCGGCGTGATCAGGACGGATGCCGACCTCGCCATCGAGCGCCGTCTCGCGGGCATCGCGTCCGGCATCC
>NZ_JASBSF010000101.1 GCF_030149085.1 Microbacterium sp.
CTCTATTTTCCCTGATCCGAGGGGCATTTCCATGTCACGACGCCCGACCGTCACCCACCTTCATCGGTGGATCGAGGCTTAGCGATCGAGTATCGGGGACCACGCGTGTCTCGAGACCGAGCTGGTCGAACGCGCCGTCACCGTCCTCATCCCATACTTCAAGCGGATCAAGAGCTTCAACCTGTTCGCGACTCGACCCCACCGCGATGCCGTCGCGGGTGGACACCGGAACGCCTCCGATGGAGGGTGCCGTGATCGCCGTTGGAGCCCATGTCGAGTTTTCAAAGACGACGAATGACGCACCCTCCCAGCTGTAGCGGTGGGCGACGACGGTCTCCCCACCCCACCAATCTTCAACATCCTCGATCTGAGGATCCGCGTCGGTGAGCTCAGTAAGGAAAGCGGTCATCGGCTCCACTTCAAACGCGACCGTTCACTCGTCGCCATCGATTCGGTATTCGAGTCCGTCGAGCGTGAACACAATGGAGTCGGCTTCGTCTGGCGCTGGTGCGGGTTCGGACGTTGACTCCGGCGAGATCGGTGTTTCGTCTTGGCCCGAGGCCGGAGTGGCTGCCTGGCAGGCGCTGAGCAGAAGGGCAGCGGCGGCAATCGCGAAACCTACGAACGGACGCATGCCCTGAGCGTATCGCCGCACCGCCGGTGGCGGCGCAACGGGCGATTGGAGGGGCTGACGGGAATCGTCCCCACCGCCCCTCCACCCGCCGCTGCGCGGCGCGCGGAGCCTCGGGCGGCGTGGGCCCACCCGCAGGCGGGTCGGTTCCTACGGCAACCACACGAATGCCCTCCCGCACGGCCTGTGGCCGCACGCGAGGGCATTGGAGGGGCTGACGGGAATCGAACCCGCGCTGTCTGCTTGGGAAGCAGAAGTTCTGCCATTGAACTACAGCCCCATGCGCCGAGGCGCCCCGCCAGCATATCAAGGTGGGTCCGGGGATCACCCGCAACCCCTTCACGGCCCCTAAGGCCTCGGTTCACCGCTGCAACAGGCGTGCTTTACCCCCCGGACGCCACCCGTTGGTGCCCGGTGCACGATCGCGAGAGAAACTCGCGCGTCGCCCGCGATATGTGCTCGGTCATCCGTGTCATCCGCGGTGATCGTGAAAGGACCGAGGTGAGAACTCGCGCACTCGTTGCTCTCGTCGTCATGGCGGGATTCGGCCTGGCAGGCTGCACGGCCACGTCTACTCCGCTGCCTTCGCCGACGCTCACGCCGCTGGAGGGCACAGCCAGCGGCTCCGTCGGTGTCGTGCTCCCGGCAAGCGGCGAGCTGCGGTGGACCATGGCCGGCGACGCGCTCGAGTCGCTTCTCAATGAGGCGGGCGTGACGGTCACCGTGGACTATGCCGATGCCGCCGAGCAGGATGACCGGATCGAGGAGCTGATCGCGGCCGATGTCGACGTGCTGATCGTGACCGCCGCGGACGAGCAGGGCTTGGTCGACGCCTTGGCGACGGCAGAGGCTGACGGCATCGATGTCATCGCGCTCGACCGGCTCCCGATCAATGCGACCGGCATAGATTTCTTCATCGCTCCAGACCGCTACGGGTTCGGATACGAGGCGGCGGTCGCTGCTACTTCTGCTCTCGGGCTCAGCGACGAACAGGGCAATCCCACGGGCGTGGTGGTCGACGACCCGTTCCGGATCGAAGTCTTCGGCGCAGACATCGACGACTGGGACTACTGGTTCTTCTACAACAGTTCGGTCCGCGACAGCCTCGCCGCCTATCTCGAGTCCGGCGATCTCGTCGTGGGCTCGGGCCAGATTGAGGGCGAGGATGTCGACACGACGGACAGCTCGAGCGAAGCCGCCCAGGCGCGCATGACGTCGATCCTCGAATCGTCGTACGCAGACGGCGAGAAGCTGTCTGCCGTGGTGACGGCATCCGCTGAGATCGCCGACGGCGTTCGTGCCGCGCTGGCCGATTCCGGCCGGTCGGACATCATCGTCACGACCGTCGGTGACGATCCGGAAACGATCAGATCCCTCGGCAACGGGCTCGAAGCGACGGTGTTCTCCGACATCCGTGTCGTTGCCCGAACTGCAGCCGAAACCGCTGTCGCGGAGCTGAATGGCACAGAGACAGCGCTCTCGCGCACGGAAGACTACTTCACGAACACGGGCTCGGTGACCACGCGCCTCGTATGGCCGGAGATCGTGGCCGAGCAGTCTCGCCAGGCCAAGATCATCGACACTTGGTATTACACCGCGGACCAGCTCGGCTGACGCTGAGCAGGGGGTCCTCTAGGCTGGCCTCGTGCTGCTCTCGGACCGTGACATCTGCCATGAAATCTCCGCCGGTCGGGTCGGACTCGACCCGTGGGACGCCGACATGGTGCAGCCATCGAGCGTCGACGTGCGACTTGACCGGTTCTTCCGCCTGTTCGACAACCACAAGTATCCGTTCATCGATCCGGCGGTCGACCAGCCCGACCTCACGCGACTCATCGAGGTCGCGCCCGACGAGCCGTTCATCCTGCACCCCGGCGAGTTCGCGTTGGGCTCGACATTCGAGCTCGTGACCCTGCCCGACGACGTCGCCGCCAGACTCGAGGGCAAGTCATCGCTCGGGCGTCTGGGACTGCTCACCCACTCCACTGCAGGCTTCATCGATCCCGGCTTCTCGGGCCACGTGACGCTTGAGCTCTCCAACGTCGCAACCCTTCCGATCACGCTGTGGCCAGGGATGAAGAT
>NZ_JASBSF010000105.1 GCF_030149085.1 Microbacterium sp.
CGATGAGCCCGATGGAGTCGTAGTAGCGCAGCGTGGTCGCGGGAATGCCTGACCGTGCCGCGACCTCAGAGATGCGCACAGAACTAAGGCTAGACCTTCGAGTCGACTTCAAGGTCTAGCCTCGAAGCATGACGTATGTGATCGCCCTGCCGTGCGTGGACGTGAAGGACCGCGCGTGCGTCGACGAGTGCCCTGTCGACTGCATCTACAAGGGGGAACGGATGCTCTACATTCACCCCGACGAGTGCGTGGACTGCGGAGCCTGCGAGCCGGTGTGCCCGGTTGAGGCGATCTATTACGAGGACGATCTGCCCGAGGAGTGGGCCGACTACTACACGGCCAACGTCGAGTTCTTCACAGAGCTGGGCTCGCCCGGCGGTGCGGCCAAGACCGGCGTGCTGCCCTACGACCACCCCATTGTCGCCGCGCTGCCCCCGCAGCACCGCGACTTGTGAAACGCACACCGATAGGAGGCTCCGTTTATGCCCGATCTTCACCTCACCCTGCCTTCCGGCGTCACTGTCGGCGTCTCCCACGCCGGCAAGTCGTTCGCACGACGCGTCGTGCTCATGTGCAACCCTGCCGACCTCGGCGGCGTCGTCGACCCGGACCCGCTCATCACCGCTGAGTGCGACGTCCGGCTGTTGACCGTCGATCCCGTCACGCTCGACGAACAGGACGAGACGCGCATCGGACCCGAGCCGCACGCCGCGCTGATCGCGGAGTACGTGCACTACGTTCGGCGCACCGCGCATCAACTGGGCGAGTTCGAGTATGGGCCGATCGGGGTCGTCGGCTGGGGAACCGGAGCCCTGACCGCGATCGCTCTCGCCAGCGCGGAGCCCGACATGACCGACCGCCTCGCGCTCGTGCAGCCCGGCTTCCGCATCGGACCCGTCGCGCATCCCGAACCAGGCGACCCCTACACCGAGAGTCACGCCACCGGCCTCGACGGCCAGATCGAGCGCGCCCTGCACGAGCGCGAGCTGACTGAAAGCCCCGAGCTGACCGATGAGCACGCGACGTCGATCTACGACGGCTGGCTCGACTCCCTGCACCGCTTCCCGCCCGGCCAGCTCTACCACCTCCGCACAGACACGACCGGGCCGCGCATCAACGAGCCGTTTCCCGAAACGCTGCGCGCCTACGAGTCCAGTGGCGACGGCACGCTCGCCCCGGCGCTCGGCATGCTGACCGACCACTGGCGCAGCATCCTCGCCCACGTCGCCGGTCGCGACGACGAGCTGCGGGCCGGACCAGCCCGCAGCTCACCAGATCGCCGCGACGCAGATCAGGCGTGACCCCAGAACGTGTCCTCGGCAGGGCCGTCCTCAGAGAACAGGCGCACCCCCACGATCTTCCCCTCACGGACGGTCAACAGGTCGATGCCGGCCATATCCATCGACCCGGCCGCGCGCGTGCCGGAGAACCGCACCGGCACGGCGACGAACTCGCCGTTGACCATCGCGGGGCCGGTGACGGCGAGCTGGAAGCTGCCCTCGCTGACCTCCATCATCCCGCCCAGCAGTGCCTCCACGCCGTCGACGCCGGTATGGTCGCCGGAGAAGCGGTTCGCCCCCGGCTGATGCCAGATCACCTGCGGGCTGAACATACCCATCGCAGCCGGCACATCGCCCCGGCCCAGGGCGTCGAAGTAGGCGGCGGCCACAGCCGCCGGAGTCTGCTCGGTCATCATGCTCTCCTCTGATCGGATACCAAACAACCCAAATGGTTACATTTGGTAACCTGTTACCTCAACGTAACCGAGGGTGGACCGAGATGACGCAGCCAGCGTGGAACGTGATGATGGCGAGCTGCCCGTCGCGGACCTCGCTGGCGCGGATCGCCAACAAGTGGACGGCCATGATCGTCATCGCCCTCAGCGGAGGACCGCTGCGCTTCGGAGAAGTGCGGCAGGCCGTCGACGGCATCAGCGGGAAGGTGCTGGCCGACACGCTGCGCGACCTCGAACGCGACGGCATCGTGTCACGCACCTCCTACGACCAGATGCCCCCACGAGTCGAGTACGAGCTAACGCCCCTCGGACTCACGCTGCGCGAACCGCTGACCGCCCTCGGCCGCTGGGCCGAAACCCACATCGAGGAAGTCGAAGCCGCTCGCGCCACCTACGATGCCGACCGATAGACCCGCCAACTGTCACACTCTCAACGAGGACCATCATCTGTGCGGCCCCAGGGAAGGAGCGGCTGGAACTGCGTGGCCGCGCTGAAGGCCAGGTGCTCGAGGTCACACGCTGCCGAAGTACTTCCGTAGTCGCGGGATCCGGCGGATGACGAGCTGGTCGAGGACCAAAATGATCAGCAGGGAGAGCCCGAACAGGGGCAGGAAGAGGCCGAGCCCGACCAGCGCGACGAGAAGGATCCGGTTCCCCCAGACGGGGAGCTTGGCGCGCGGTGCAGCGAGTCCGGATGCGGTGCCGCGTCGGGTCCACCACATGAGGGGCCCGGTGATGCACATGAACATCACGGCGAGGCAGAACAGGGTGGTCAGGATCGTGTTGATCGGGCCGAGGCGCCGTCCTTCGTGGACGGCGATGCCTTGGGAGACGATCTTCGCGGCTGGGCTGTAGTCCTCGTACCCGTACTCGCCGGCGACCTGCCCGGTGTACTGGTCGACGTGGATGGTCTGCTCGAGGGCGACATCGGATTCGGCGGGGTTGCCGTTGTTGTTCCACTGGCTGCCCATCACGGTGAACACTCCGGCCTCCCCGTCGGGGTAGATCACCGAGTACGGCCCCGGAGCGCCCTGATCATTGGCGGCGGCGACGGCCTCGTCGATCGAGATCACCGGTCCGGTGCCGGTGCTGGTGCCGCGGGGAGCGTTGCCGATCGCCCAGCCGGCCTCGCTGCTGGTCCCGTCGGTCTGCTCGATGAGGTCACGAATGGTGGACTCCGCGCCCGGGTCCGTACCCCACAACGAGCCGCCGTTGTCGGAGGCGATCTGCTGCGCGGCGGTCCCCCAGATGCCCGTCCAGGGGAGCCCGGAGACGACGAGCATCAGGATGCCGAGTCCGACCGGGAGTCCGACCAGGGCGTGCCAGCCACGCACCCGTGCACCCTTGATGCCCTTGGCGCGC
>NZ_JASBSF010000120.1 GCF_030149085.1 Microbacterium sp.
ACGTCGACGACAACACCGCTCGGCGGGTCGGATGCGGGGATCGAAATGGCGGGGGCACCGCTCTCGTCGAAAGCGACGGTCGGCATCGCGGCGTCTGCGTCCACGACCTGGCACCACTGATCGGCCGGCGTGACATCGAGCACATCGAGGACGTAGACCTGCGCTGCAGTCTCGCCCTGGCCAGGAACTGCCAGAACGATCCGCGATCCCGCCGTTGCGCATCCGAAGAACTCATCGATACCCGTGCCGACCTCCACCGGAATCGGCGCGAGCGGCGCGGCCTCGTCATACCCCGCAGAATCCACCTGAGCTCCCGTGTCACCGTCGAAGACGGTAAGGGCGTACGAGACATACGCCCCGTCGGTCAGGGCGGTTCCGTCGCCGGTGATGGCGACCGTCCGCTGCAGTGCCTCAACAGCGATCGGGGTCGAGAACGAGGCGGAGGGGACCTGTCCGAACTCGCCCTCGACTGTCACGGACTCGGAAACGGGGCCCGACTCTGCAGCTGCCGCGCAGAGTCCACCGTTATCGACGGTTGTCGCCGTCGGGTCGCTTTCGGCAGCCGATGTACAACCAGCGAGAAGTAGTGCCGCGGTCGCGGCGACGGTCAGGGCGAGAAGGGAGCGTGAGCGCACAATGATCCTCTGCTGTGGGCGGATCCCCCATCCTTTCGCACAATTCCTCTGTCTCCGCTGGGAATCGCACTCTCCGCGCCATTCCGATCGGGGAATGAAAGCGGCGGTAGCCTCGACGGGTGACCGTCGACCCCACCGCCCCCGCAGCCGAGGAGCCCGTGTCTGACGGCACTCGGACCCGTCGACGCATGGGTGTCGCTTACGTACTCGGACGTACGGTGATCACGCCGCTTGCACGTCTGATCTATCGACCGCGCGTCGAAGGCAAGCATCTGGTACCCCGGAGCGGACCCGTCATCTTCGCGAGCAACCATCTCTCCTTCATCGACTCGATCGCCATCCCGGTCGCGGCACCGCGTCGGGTTCACTTCCTCGCGAAGTCCAGCTACTTCGAAGGCTCAGGTCTTTCGGGGTGGGCATCGCGCCAGTTCTTCACGTCGATCGGAGCGATTCCGGTTCGTCGTGGCGCAGGTCAAGCCGCCCTCGATGCCCTGGATCAACAGCGCGCCCTCCTCGAGGCGGGGAGCGCCGTCGCGCTGTATCCGGAGGGCACACGCTCGGTCGACGGTCGCCTCTACAAGGGGCGCACGGGAGTCGCCTTCCTGGCGCTCCAGACCGGCGCACCCGTCGTTCCCGTGGGCCTCATCGGCACGGACAAGGTCATGCCGAAGGGTGCGACCGTGCCCTCCCCGAAGCACCGCATCACTGTCAAGTTCGGTGAGCCGCTGGATCTGTCCCACCATGGCCACGCTTCCTCCGGTCGCGCCCGCCGAGGCGCAACCGACGAGATCATGGCCGCGATCCATGCCCTGTCGGGGCAGGAACTCGCCGGCGCCTACAACGAGGTCCAGCCGCAGTCGCCGATCGAACGCATCAAGCAGGCACTCCCCCACGAGCGCCGCTGACCGGCGGGCTCAGGTATCGAGCCCTACCACGAGTGTCGTGGGGCGATGGTGGACCGGAAAGTTCACCGAGTTCGCAATGAAGCACCACTGGTTGGCCTGATGGTGGGCAGCCTCGGCGGCGGATCGCATCGACTCGTCAGCCACCGTAACGACGGGGTGCAGCGTCACCTCACGGAAACTGCCGCCACCGCGACCGTCCTCCACCATGACTCCGGTCGCGGTATCCCGATACGCGACCACCACGACCCCGGCCTGAACGGCCGCGTGCAAGTAAGACAGCAGGTGGCACTCGCTCAGGGCCGCAACGAGGAGATCCTCCGGGTTCCACCTCGACGCATCCCCACGAAACGGCTTGTCGCTGGAGACCAGAAGCTCCGGCTTCCCCTCGATCTGCAGCGTGACGTCTCGGGCGTAGTCGCGGTAACCAGCGGTGCCGACACCGCGGTTGCCGGTCCATTCGGCGCGAACGGTGTACTCGTGTTCACCCAGCATGGGCCCAGTCTGGCATCGCTGTTCACGCTGGCGGCCCCGGATAGGCTGTGGGAGTGCCTAAGACGTTCCCTGTTGCCGCTGCCGTCGAGCTCGCACGGGTGGAGCGAGGCGGATTCGTGGAGTCACGCCATGCCGGGGCCGCGATCGTCCTGAATCCCGATGGGCAGGTCATCGAGAGGCTCGGTGACACCGATGCACCCATCCTTCCGCGGTCGTCCCTGAAGCCGATCCAGGCGCTGGCATGTCTCGCGGCGGGGGCACAGCTCGAAGGTGAGACGCTGGCGCTCGCGACCGCCAGCCACGCGGGAACCGACCGGCACGTCGCCGTCGTCCGCGACATCCTCGACGCCGCCGGGCTGGACGAGCGGAGCCTCCAGTGCCCGCCTGCCTGGCCGTCCGATACGACCACACGCGATGCCCTGGTCCGCGCCGAAGGAGAGCCCGAGAGGCTCCGCATGAATTGCTCGGGAAAGCACGCGGCAATGCTCGCGGCGTGCGTCGCACAGGGGTGGGACCTTGCCACCTACCTCGACCCGGAGCATCCGCTGCAGGTTCAGATTCGCGAGCTCGTCGAGCGGCTGACCGGAGAGCGCGTGCAGGCATCCGTCGTCGATGGATGCGGCGCTCCCGTTTTCGCCCTCACGCTGTCGGGCCTTGCCAAGGCAGCGCACCGGATCGGCGGTTCCTCGGAGCGGTCGCCGTTCGCGCTCCATCGCAATGCGGCGGCGCTGGTCGCGGCAGTGCGCCGGCATCCCTGGACGATCGACGGTCCCGGCCGGGCCGACACGATCACGATCGAACAGACCGGGGTCTTCGCGAAGGGCGGTGCCGAGGGCGTGATGATCATGGTCGCGCCGGATGGGACGACGGCAGCGCTCAAGATGCTTGATGGCTCGGCGCGGGCCACATCCATCGTCGCGCTGCGTCTTCTCGAGCGAGCTGGTGCGCTGAGGGCCGCCGACGTCTCGCGTGCTCGGGACGAGCTGCCGCTGCGGGTGCGCGGCGGCGAGCGCGACGTCGGCGTGATCTCCCCTGCCTTCTGACCTCGATCATCCGAGGCGTACCCGCCTGACGTCGCGTCCGGGCTCGAGGAGCCATCCGCGCGGAGCCCCCGGAAGGCACAGCGGAGGAAGGTCTCGTCGTCCGGTGAGGATGCGGTACTCCCCCGAGCATGACGGATCGATCAAAAGCGGGCCTTGTGCGCGCAGGGTCGTGAGCGCGGCCCAGAATCGCTGCCACTGCTCGGGTTCAGCACGCACGACGAGCGAGCGTTCCGGCTCCATCGTCGGTGGGCTGCCCCCGGCGAGCGCGTCATCAGGGCTCATGACCACCACGTCACGAGCAAGCCATTGTTGCTGAGTGCACTCAGCGCCGGAGGCGGCGCGCGTAACCCAACACGTCAGTCCAGCGGGCGGCTGCCAGAGGGAGGGATGCGGCGCTTCTCCGCTCCGCGCAGAAGTTTCAGCCCGGAACACCTGTACGAGCGTCCCGCCGAGCCGGCCTCGACCCGGCGGAGCTGTGGGGTCGTGGTGGCTCGGCGCGCCGCCGGCGGCGAGGTAGTCGGTGCGTTGGGCGTGGCGAAGCAGGAGCCGGCGCGGCATCAGGTCGGCGATGCGAGCGAGCGGCGCCGTGAGGCGTTCCAGACCGAGCAGGAAGGGACGTCCGTCCCCAGAAGAGCGGACTATCGTTTCGAGGAGGCCGGCGGCTGCGTGGGCATAGTCCGGTGGAAGCGCCGCCAACAGGGCGTCGGCCTCATCCACCACGACGGCGCCGTGCCGTGAAACCGCAACGCGGTTCAGGTCGTCCCAGGCTGCTTCGAGATCACCCGCATCTATCCATGCATCCGCCCGATCCAGCTGCGCCGCGAGGGTATGCAACGCCGTGGTCACTCCCGAGCCCGCGGTGCCGATGACGCACAGTCCCCTTTCGGACCGCGCCAGCCCGATAGGCTCCTGGCGCTGCAGGTGAGGCTCGTCAGCGATGCCGATGAGCAGCACCTCGTCGTCTCCATCGCGACGGGGAAGCGGGACATCGGCCGGGAGGGGTTCGAGCCACGGCGCCTGCACCGGTGAACCGTGGGCGCGGGCAGCGAGCTCAGACACGAACTCGTCGTCTGCCACCGCGACGCGAATCGGCACCGGACGCTCGTCTCCCGCCCGTCTCACCTGAGCTGTGCCTGCGCGCGCTCCGGCCGGCATCCGGTGGGCGGCGTCATCTCCGAGCATCAGACGGCAATCGGCGGCATCGGCGGCTCGCAGAACGACGCGCAGCAGACAGTTCGCCAGGAGCGCCTCTCGAAACACCCCGGTGGCGCGCTGCGTGCCGAGGATGACGTGGATGCCCAGCGCCCGCCCCCGCGCCGTG
>NZ_JASBSF010000122.1 GCF_030149085.1 Microbacterium sp.
TCCCCTCGATCGAGTTCCCCGCTCTCATCGTCGTCACGACGTATCCGGGAGCGTCGCCTGAGGTTGTCGCCAACGACGTGTCGACACCGATCGAAACAGCCATCCAGGCCGTCCCGGGCCTCGAGTCGACGACAGCGACCAGCACGACCAACGCCTCGATCGTGCAGGCGTCCTTCACCTACGGCACCGACCTCGGCACCGCTGAGCAGAAGATCACGCAAGCGATCAATCGGATCTCATCTCAACTGCCCGAGAACGTCGAACCCAATGTCCTTTCGGCAAGCATCGACGACTTCCCCGTCATCCAGATCGCCGTCACCGGCTACGACGATCAGCAGACCATCCAGGCGACACTCGAATCAGTCGCGATTCCCGAGCTTGAGGATGTCGACGGCGTCAACGCCGCGCAGATCGTCGGTGGCACCGGACAGCGCATCACGATCACCCCCGACCCGGCGAAGCTCGCTGCGACCGGCTACACGCAGCAGGCGATCCGCGACGCCCTCGATCAGAACGGTGTGCTGTTCCCGGGCGGTGAGATCACCGAGAACGAGCAGACCCTCACAGTGCAGACCGGCTCGAAGATCACGTCGGTCGATGCGGTGGCGGCGCTCCCGCTCGTTCCCACGGATGCCGAGCAGTTCCAAGCCGGCACAGTGACCATCGCCGACGTCGCCACCGTCGAGCAGGGCCAGGACCCGGTCACGACGATCTCTCGCGTGAACGGCGAGCCGGCGGTGACGATCGCGATCACGAAGCTTCCGGCAGCGAACACCGTCGATGTCTCGCACGGCGTGGTCGACATCCTGCCCGAGCTCGAGCAGCAGCTCGATGGAGTCACCCTCACCGTCGTCTTCGACCAGGCGCCCTACATCGAGCAGTCGATCGAGACTCTCGCCGTCGAGGGTGGATTCGGCCTGCTGTTCGCCGTGCTCGTCATCCTGCTCTTCCTGCTGTCGGTGCGCGCGACGCTCGTGACCGCGATCTCGATCCCGACGAGCGTGCTGATCACGTTCATCGGCCTGCAGGCGTTCGGGTACTCGCTGAACATCCTGACCCTCGGGGCGATCACGATCTCGATCGGCCGTGTCGTGGATGACTCGATCGTCGTGATCGAGAACATCAGACGCCACTACGTCGGCAAGGCCGACAAGATGACCTCGATCGTGCGGGCCGTCAAGGAAGTCGGGTCGGCGATCACATCGTCGACGATCACGACTGTCGCCGTCTTCTTGCCGATCGCCTTCGTCGGCGACGTGACCGGCGAACTGTTCCGACCCTTCGCTCTGACCGTCACGATCGCGCTGCTGGCATCGCTCCTGGTCGCTCTCACGATCGTGCCTGTGCTGGCTTACTGGTTCCTCAAGCCCGGCAAGCCGCTGCTGGATGAGGCGGGGCGGGAGATCGACCCCGAGAACCCGGCAGCTCCGCTCGATCGGTTGCAGCGCGGCTACACCCCGATCCTGCGGTGGACGCTGCGCCACTCCTGGGTCACCCTGGGGCTTGCGGTCCTCGTCCTCGTGGGCACCATCGCCGTCGCACCGTTGATGAAGACGAACTTCCTCGGCGATTCCGGGCAGAACACGTTCACGATGACGCAAGACATCGGTCCGGCGCCGAGCCTGGAGGCCGAGTCCGCCGCAGCGGTGCCGGTCGAGGAAGCCCTCATGGGAATCGACGGCATCCAGACCGTGCAGGTCTCGATCGGCTCCAGCGGCAACGCGCTGCGTGATGCTTTCACCGGCGGCGGCAGCGGAATCACGTACTCCATTACGACACAGGAAGGTGCCGACCAGGTCGCGCTTCGCCAGGAAGTCCAGGACACCGTCGAGGCGATTCCGGATGTCGGCGAGATCACCGTCGCTGGCAGCAACGGCGGATTCGGCTCGACCGACATCGAGGTCGACGTCACTGCTCCCGACGCCTCGACACTGCAAGCGGCGACGGATGCCGTCGTCGCGAGCCTCAGTGACCTCGACGACGTCAGCCAGGTCACGAGCAACCTGTCGGCATCCCTGCCCTTCATCTCGGTGCAGGTCGACAGCGACAAGGCGGCGTCGCTCGGCCTGTCGGAGGTCGCCGTCGGTGCGATCGTGTCCAGCACGATGCAGCCGCAGAGCATCGGTAGCGTCGAGGTCGACGACACCTCGCTGACGGTGTACCTGGCCTCAAACGACCCGCCGACCACGATCGACGAGCTGCGCAACCTGCAGGTCTTCACCGCGCAGGGGCCCGTGCCGCTGTCGGAGGTCGCGACTGTCGAGGAGTCACAGGGACCGACATCGATCACCACGCAGGGTGGCACGCGCACCGCGACAGTGACGGTTACTCCCGCCACTGACAACCTCACGCAGGCGACGACATCCGTCACGGAAGCGCTCGACGCGGCTGATCTGCCGTCTTCGGCCAGCGCTGATCTGGGCGGTGTCGCGACCGACCAGGCCGACGCCTTCAGCCAGCTCGGCCTCGCGCTGCTGGCAGCCATCCTGATCGTGTACGTCGTCATGGTCGCGACCTTCAAGTCGCTGCGCCAGCCGCTGCTGCTGCTCATCTCGGTGCCGTTCGCGGCAACCGGTGCGATCCTGCTGCAGATTGTCACCGGCATCCCGCTGGGCGTCGCCTCGCTGATCGGCGTGCTGATGCTCATCGGCATCGTCGTCACAAACGCGATCGTTCTCGTCGACCTCGTGAACCAGTACCGCGAGAAGGGCCTGAGTGCCCACGACGCGACGATCGCCGGTGGCACGCGGCGTCTTCGCCCAATCCTGATGACGGCGCTCGCGACGATCCTCGCGCTCACGCCGATGGGACTCGGGATCACCGGCACGGGCGGGTTCATCTCGCAGCCGCTCGCGATCGTCGTGATCGGCGGACTCATCTCGTCCACCGTGCTGACGCTGCTCGTGCTGCCGACGCTCTACAACCTCGTCGAGGGCGCGAAGGAGCGGCGGCAGGCAAAGCGCGCGGCGCGGTCGGGTCAGACGGATGCCGAGGGCGCGCTCGTGCTCGCCGGCATCGGGGTTGCTGCCGTTGCCAGCGCCGCGGGTGGTGCCGAGGACGTGCCGTTGACGCGTCGCGAGTTGCGCGAGCGTGAGACGGCGCTGCGGACCGGCCAGATCCCGATCCAGTCGCCTGCCGGATCCGAGGGGGTCGAGGACCAGGTGGGCGAGGACCAGGTTGGCGAGGACGAGGTGGCGACCGAGTCCGATGCCGGTGAGCCGGGGGGTCTCGAGACCGCGGCCGATGGTCCAGAGTCAGCCGTCGACGAGACCATTGAGCCTGATATCACCGAGCCTGACGCTGTCGAAACAGACGCTGTCGAAACAGACGCTGTCGAATCAGATGCTGTCGATCCCGAGGCCGTCGAGTCGGAGGGCGACGAGCCGGAATCTGATCAGACCGAGACCGACGGTGGAGCCACCGAGGAATCAGCCGACAGCGCCGAGACTGCCCACGCCGAGACAACCGATGCCGGCGACGAACCCGGCGCCGAGAACTCGGACGACGACCAGAACGGACGTCAGCCCGAGTAGGAGATGCCCC
>NZ_JASBSF010000157.1 GCF_030149085.1 Microbacterium sp.
TCCGTCCACGGCCGCGACCGACCGGTCACCGTCGGCATCAACGGCTCCATCACGGCCCACACCTCGTCAGAGATCTCCTGTCGCGTCACCGTTCAAGACTCACCCACCGAGGAGCGGAACCTCTTGATCAACACGCCCTAGTAGGTCATCTCGTAGCCGTCCGGTTCCTGGACCAACTGCCCGGCTTCAACGAGGCTCACGGGATCGATGAGCAGATCCATGCTCACGGGCACGCCGCGCGTTCTGCCTCGCCGTACGGCAAGGATCGAGTAGCGGTCACCAGCGCCGCGGTCGTGCAGCAAAGCTGCCCGCTTCCACTCGGTCGCTGTGAGGTGGAAGCCGTTGTCTCCGGTGCTCTTCACCTCGAGACAGGTGGCTCGAAGACCATCCCCGTTCGCGTCGGGCAGCCATCCGATGAGATCGAAGCCGAAGTGGTCACTGTAGCGAGCAACGTGCAATAGCGCGCCAAGCTCCTCGATCAGTTCCTCTTCGTCGATGTCGCGCAGCTGCACGAGCGACGCGTGCGAGAGGGCCTCGTCGACAGGCGCTCCCGAGAAGCCGGCAAGCAGCGCTCTGACATCCTCAACTGCGCGGTCTCGCACTTCCGGCGCCGCGTCAAGGAACTGGCCCACAACCGCGGCGAGCGCCCACTGCTCCCCCTCGTCTCCAAGCTCACGCTTCTTCTGATCCATCCCGGGGTCGACCTTGATCGCGCGCACCGGCAAGGGCGGGTGGGCATCGCCCCCGTCACCCTTGCGCGACACTTCGCGCCGATCGGAAGTCGGCTCGGGTGAAGACTTCCACGTCATCCGAGGTGGCTTCGGACGGACCCCGCCAGACGCGAGCTGGGCGGCCCTATTCCTCACCGCTCGCGCCCGTTCAAGTCGCGGTCGGTCCAGCGACTTCTCGAGCAGCGTCAAACGTGGGGCCGTCACATCGATCCCGGCGCTCTTGGCCTGGCGCACTACCGCGGCGCGATCGGGACTCGGCGAGTCGAAGTCCGCTCCGCGCAGGCTGTCCGTCACCCAATCGGCCATCGCAGGCGATGACGCAAGCAACTCGCCTGCCACGGTCACGAGCTCCTCGGGAGTCGCCGCGTCATCGGATAGGGCTTGCGCGACGTGGTCGTCAAGTGCACGAACGGAGGATCGAGTTTCGCCCGGCCCCATCGCCGCCAGGACACCAATGAAGCGGAGCTCCTTCTTCCACGACGCCGAGAGGTTCCGCAGAAGCCGAGCACGCTCTTCGGGGCTGGTGAGAGCCGCCGCGTGGGTCGCAAGATCGTCCACGGTCGAGAATCCGCCGAGCCGTGCGAGCGTCTCTGCTGGATTGACGGCGAGACCATCCGACGTCACGTGGAGGCCGCTCGCGATCATGAGCTCCGCGATCGGCTCTACTACACCTCCCAGGTCAGGCTCGAGGTCGAATCGAAACCGAGCCGGCGGAGCGAGCTGGTCGAGGCGCTTCTTCAGCACTTCGGGCTCCGCCCCGGTCGCCTTCGCCAGGCACGCAATCACCCGACTGCCGTAGACGTTGATCCAGCGACGAAGGGCGCGCCGCGCGACGTCGACGGTGAGCCCCGACTCGTCGCCCCGGTCCCGCAGTTCTCTGTCCAGCGCCCCCAGATCGACGCCCACACTCGCAAGGGCCCACAGGACGCCGTACTCGCTGACATCACGGCGGACCGATTCATCGACACCGACCTCGATCAGTTGCGTCGCTGTTGCATCGGGGATCGACGCGGCGACGAGTGCCTGGTGGAGCACCCCGAGATCGACGACGTCAGCCGAGTCGTCACCGTCAGCCACGGCAAGGATGGATCGGAACCAGCGTTCGTGGCGAATCTGCTCCTCGGCGCTGGCAGCGCCGAGATGCTTTCGGACGATATCGACCTCGTCGTGCGAGATCCCGAGTTCCAGCAAGAAGTCCTCGCGCTCTGCGTCCGATTGAGCTTGGAGAAAGAGCGCAAGGGTATGCGTGTATGCGACGTTCTCGAGCAGCGTCGCCAGGTGCGGTGCGAGCTTGCGGCGCAGGCGATCCTGCCAACCGTCGCCCGCGAAGTCATGGAACAGCGTCGGCGAGTTGGTCGCGCCACCATCGAGGAAGACATCCTGATCGGCCCCCTCACCGAGAGTCGCTGAATGCCCTGTCCCTTCGACGCGCGCTTCGACAACGAGGTCGGGGAGGCGCTTGATACGCAGCTCCGCAAGCCGTCGTGCGCGTCGTTCGAATTCCTGGCTGCCCAACGTGAGCGTCTGGGTGCCAAGGCTGTGGTGGACCAGGATCGCCAGCATCTCTGCCTGCCGATCAGCGAGAAGAGCATGCAGTTGATCCGTGACATCCTCTCCCTCTTCGCTCCCACGACGAGCGAGCTCGATCTTGAGAACCTCGATCCCCAATGCATCGCGAACTCGTGCAGGAGCGTCGCGAGGGAGCGCGGCGAACGCGACCTGTCCGTGGAAGTGACGCAAGTATGGTGCGTAGGTCCCGTCGTCATGGCGAACCGACTCGCGGGACATGTGCGTGAGCCGGTCGCCTTGCTCTGCGAGCACTCCGACTTCCTCGAGGACCTTAGCCGCACCGGGATCATCGAGCTCCGCAAGGCGCTCGTACGCAAGTGTGTGAAGGCGAATGAACGCTTGTCTGCCTGTCCCCGAGGTCAGCGGGTCGACGGGCAGTACGCCCTCATCGAACCGCTCGCGGAGGCCCGAGAGAAGACCGTGAAGCGATTCGACCCCCGCATCATCGATTGCGTTCACACCAGCAAGGACGCGCAACTCGCGTGTGATCCCGCCAAGTTGAGGGCCACAGATCGGGACGAGACGCCAGGGGCTCTGCATCCGACCACCGCCGCTGGGCGGACGCTCAAGCCACCATGTCGACTTCGCGTCCACCGGATCGGAGTTGACGTTCCCGTCAATCGCGGTCGAGATCCATCGGGCATGCTGAAGCTCGACGGCGAGCAGACTCGGGAACCCATTCGCTGAGCTGCTCGAGTATCGAGATGTATGCCAGGTGCCCGATGTGCACTGGTTGCAGGCGACAAGCATCGTCGTTCGGGCGCGGTAGAGGTCGAGGCCGCGCTGGAGGCTACGAGCAAGCGCGGCCCCGTCTCGACGCGCGCAGTCCTCGAGGGGCCATGAGAATCGGTAGTCCTCCGTGACGAACGCGTTCTTGTGCGCACCTCCCGTCCAGCTGCCAAAAGTCCAGCCGCCTCGGGCGTCGACTTCGGCCTTTCGGGTGTCCGCGACCTCACCGATCCACGGGAATCGATCCCGCCCGCGCGAGTCCCCGCTCGCCAGAGCTTCGACGGGAGGTACCTCCCAGACACCCAACCTGAGGAGGAACGCATGCCGTTCGAGGTCGGGCCACTCAACCCCGAGCCCCTCGCCCTCGGATGCGTCCTCCTCATCCTCGTTCTCGAGGTCGAACACGCCGCCGCGATCGAGTCCTGTGAGCAGCCCCAGCACCTCATGCGGCGGCGCCAGAAGCCTCTCGGGCCCAGGGCTCAGGCACTCAAGATCTCGATAGGCACTCTGACGAGCTTCTATCGTCGAAGCCGGAAGGCTGCCTTCCAGGCTTGACAGCCACTCGGCCCAGTCAGATCCGAAGGCGAGCGATCCGGCCGGCTGCCAGCTGCCGCCCCGGGAGGGTAGCTTGACTTCGCTCAAGAAGCGGAGGCGCTGTTGCTGAAGCCGAGAGGTCTCGTCTCGCTGCGCCCGCCCGGGCTGGCACCAGAACCAGGCGGATGGGTCGAAGGCGGCGGCCTCAGCGGCCGACCTACGCGTGCCGTACCCCGAACGCCGCTCGCGGCTGAGCAGTCCCCAGGCGAACTTCAGCAACTCCGGCGAGGACGATGATTCGCCTACTCCACCGAATCGGTCGAGTACGTTGTCGACGGTGTAGGGACGGATGCCGAGCAATCGCGCGCGATCTACCTCGCTCTCGCTACCCAGGAGCCCATCGGGGAGGAACGCGAGGTCTAGTTCTGCGGGCGGTACGAGCGAACCACCGACCGAACCACGAATGCGCGCCATGATGAGCGTGCTTCGGCTTCCGGCAACTCCCTCCCGCGGATCGGGGAGCGGAAGCAGGCGGCGGGCTCCCATTTGGTCGACGACCGCGAGGATACGGCTGTCGGCATCACCGCGAAGCGAAGCAAGAAGCACCTGCGTCTGAGCCTGATTCTCGCCGCCAAGCGCGCCGAACAAGTCCACGACCCCTAGAAGCCGACGGTCGACATCGTCGGAGTCTGACAAGTCCCACACATCGACGTCGCCCGGGCGAGCAAGCTGGCCGACGATTTCCCACGGAGAGTCAGGCTCAAGCCTCCGCCGGCGGATCATCTCCAAGGCACGATCGGTGAGACCCGCACCGGGAAGCGCTCGATCGGTACGACGCCGCACGTACTCGGCGGGGAACACACTCCGGATCAGTTCGTTGAGCCGTTCGGACAGTGCAAGTGCGGACGACGGATCGCAATGCGGGCCATGCTCCGTCGGAATCCAGTCGACCTCGTCGAGCCGCCGGAGGACTTCGCTTCGGAACTCGAGAGCGAGTTCGTCGCTCGGTTCATCGCACGCTGCCACGACGTTGACCAGCGATGACATGTGCACCGACTCGTCCGCCGCCAGGTCGCGGACCCCCCGAACGACGAGGTCTGCGAGCGCCGCGAGGATGAGTTGGTTGCCCGAACGGAAGCCACGGTAGAACCCGGTCCGGGCTGCGTCCACGGTGAAGTAGCCGTGCAGGAGGAACGGGAGCCCCGACGGTATTCGCGTCGGGAAGAACAGATGGAAGGGGGCTGAGTCGCTGTCCACCATCGCGGGCAAGATTCTCGTTGCGCCCTGCGCTGCGGATACACGCATGCCCAGCGCGACCTCACCGCCGAGTTCGTCGTCACTCGGCAGAGAGTCGCGCGCCAGCAGCCACTCGCTCGAGATCTCTTCGTTGCGCAGCACCTCGACGCGTTCCCACATCGAGTCGGTTGCGGGAGTCGTGTCCCATCGCGGTTCGATGACGACCGCGTCGCCGGCGAGCCGATCCTCGACAGCAATCTCGCCGAATGTTCCGAGGAGCACCAGGATCTGATCGGTCACATCGTCCAGTCCGGCGCGGACGACCTCGAGCCACTCGTCCTCGCTCAAGCGGTGACGCGCTCCAGCGGCGAATGGAAGTCGAACCACCGTGTCGAACCCGCGAGCTTTGAGCTCCTCGACCTCGCGAGGCATCTCGTCGACCCACTGGGGAAAGCGAAGCGTCGGGATCGCGGCGAACTCGTCGTCCGCATCGACGGACTGCACCGCGGCGACCATCTGATCCCAGTCAGGGCTGTTCGCGGGGTCCGTGATCTGCGCCTTCGCAAGAGCGGGATCGAATCGGACGGACATCGCCCCCGTCTCCGCTTGCAGGCCCGAGTAGATCTCCGGAGTGTCGGTGACTTCGAGAACCGACTTGAATCCGATCCCCTTGTGACCGATCGCTTGACCTTCGGCCTTTGTCGAGGCGCCGATGTGCCCCAGCGACTCAACCACGACCTGTGCAGACAGAGGCTGGCCCTGGTTGGCCACCAGGAGCGCCGGCCCCTCGCCGACCACGATGGCGACCTTTGAGCGCGCCTCGTCGCGCCGGCTGCCGTTGCGCCACGCGTCGGCCGCGTTCTGGAGCAGCTCAATCAGGAAGCGGCCGTGGTACTCCCGGCCGAGCAGGCGCTCGGCTCTCGCGAACGAGCACGTAATGCGCACGTCCTCGGCAGTCGCGTGTCGAGCTCGCCGGCGCACCTCCTCCTCAAGGTAGAGGCGGCTGTCTTGGCTCGGCGGACTCGCAGACATCAGCTCCCCAACAGCTCTGATGGGCTTCCCGCCCAAGTGACAACCAACTCATCCCGCGCCCGTGACGCCGCGACGTATAAAAGCGACCGCTCACGCAGCATGGCATCCTCGAGATCGCTCCCGGCGAGCCCCTGCAGTGCGAGCGGGAGCGGGATCGACCCCGCCGACACATCGAAGAGAACGACGCGTGAGAACTCGAGGCCTTTGGCGCTGTGCATCGTCACGAGCTGCGGAGTGCCCGGCTTCGCGGCCTCGCCATACAAGGCAGTCGCGATTCCGCGATCATCCAACTGTCGCTGGAGTCGCTTGAGCGACAGAGTCGTCCGCCCCAGGATCGCGATCGAGTCCCCAACGCCAGCCGACTTCCATTCCGCGATCGTCTGAGCAACGGCATCCGTCTGTTCCCAGACGTGAGCGCTCGACACTACGCGTGGAACCGGGCCACGGCGCGCAGACCGATAGCCGTGGCTAGCCTCAGTCTCCTCGGCGGTGTCGATGTACTGAGCGTCTTCGAGCATCCCCAGCGCGTAGAGCAGGTTTTCCTGGGTGGTCCGATAGTTCAGCGTGAGTCGGCGCGACCGCCCCACCACCTTGATGCCATACCGCGCGAGCACAATGCGATGGCCGTAAATGCGCTGGTGCACGTCCTCTGCGATGAAGATGTCGTTGGATGCCGTGGGCGCGAGCGCACGCACAAGCTGCCAGTGCAGCGGGCTCAGGTCCTGCCCTTCATCGACCAACACGTGATCCGCGGGCCTCAATTCTTCCCGGGCCTCGAGAAACGCAGAGGCCATCGCCGACAGCTCCGCCCATGTCAGGCGTCGGCCACTTGCCGCGTTTGCGCGATAGGCCTCGACCGCCGCCCACACGGCGGCCCTGCGCCCACGATCGAGCGCCACCCCACGACCGGGGCGTCGAGCGGCGAGGTACTCCGCGAGACTCCGCACTCTCTGCGGCAAAATCACCTGCAGGTACTCGGCCTCGAGGAACGTGGGGTTGGCGATCTCGATTGGCGCCGACCCGAGTGCGGATGCCGCGGCATCCCACCCCTGACTATTCGAGACCATCGAGACGCGCTCACGAGTGGGGGCGCCGAAGACTGCTTCGCCAGCGACCGACCAAAACTCGCTTCCTGCTCGGTCCCGAACGGATGCTGCGAGCGCGTCGATCCCGGTCACGTGAACGCCCGGCACGCCGAGCGTGGACACCTGGGCAATAGTGCTGTCGAGCCGATCCAAGTCGCGCTTCAGCATCCCCGCGAGAGCCTTCGTGAAGGTGGTGAGGATGATGCGGGCCTGGGGATCTGCGTGCGCGAGGCGGCGAGCGCGGTGCAGCAGAACGACCGTCTTTCCCGTCCCCGCGCCGCCCGTGAGCCGGAACGGACCGTTGTAGTCGCGCGCGACGTACTGCGCCTGCTCAGGATGCAGGAAGACGCGCCACGCACCGAAGTCTCCTTCATCGAGGATGCGGCGGAGCTCCTCATCATCGTTCACCAAGGCGAACTGCATCCGGCTTGCCGGCCTCTTGAGCGCGTCGATCAAGGCGGCATCGTCATCGCCGGCAGTAGCCTGTTGTTCGTTGGTCTTGTCATCGTCCAGCTCGGGCTCCACCTCGTCGAATCCGAGGTCGGCCCGGATCTTGGGGATCGTGTCCCCCACCGCCATGCCCAGGATCGCCAGACGCTGCCACTCGTTCTCGAAGCCGTCCGCGAGAGCAGCCAGGGCCTCTTCCGAATCGGCTGCGTAGAGGCGCTCAGCATCCGCCTTCTCAAAGCCGAGCCCGTCGACGAGATCAGAGATCGGGTACCCGTGATCCCCCAGGTAGGTCAGCTTCTTGGGCGCGGCAGGGATGTAGGTGGGCGTCGCCACCGGGGC
>NZ_JASBSF010000111.1 GCF_030149085.1 Microbacterium sp.
CGGCGCAACACCTATCAGTGCGTGAGTGACCTTCCCCTTCGGCATCCCGTGGAAAGCGACCACGCAGTCGGCGAGTTGCTCGCGGCTCTGGGGGCCGACCGTTCGCGCGGATGACGTGCTCGCGCCGAGGATGCGATTCGCAGGATTCGTGGACCGGCGGATGATCTACTTGCCCGGTGACTGTCGACGGGCGCGCTGACTCCCCCGACCCGGTGTCGCCCAAGGGTCGTGATCGGCGGCGGCGCCTCTTATCGCGGCGCTCGCTCGTGTGGATCGTGATCGCGGTTGTTCTTGCGGTTCCGGCGGTGGTGCTGCCACATCTGGATCTGCCTGCTGGGGGCTTGATCCCCATCGCGCAGTCGCTTCTGCCGGCGGGAGCACTCGGCCTTCTCGTGGTCGCGGTCGTCGCAGCGGTTTCCCGTGCGTGGATCGGGGCGACCGTCCTCGTGGCCGGCGCCGTGCTTTCGGTGCTTCCGGTGCTCAACCCGGCTGCCACGGGCGCGGGTGACTGCACGGGGTCGACGCCGTTGACAGTGCTCTCCTTCAACGCGAAGTTCGCCGGTGCGGATCCGCGGCAGCTCGCCGATCTGATCCGAGACGCGGGAGCCGACGTGGTCATCCTCGTCGAGACTGACGAGCACCTGATCGGCCAGATCCTGCACGGCCAAGGGTTGGCCGAGACGCTGCCCTACCGGACAAAGCAGGTGAGCACCAACGCATACAAGGGAAGCGTGATTCTCTCTGCCTATCCCCTCAGCGCCGAGGCGGACATCCCGGGGAGCGTGTTCGAGCAGGTCAGCGCCGTCGCGGCTCTTCCGGACGGATCGGCAGTTCGCGTCGCCGCCGTGCACCCGCCGCCACCGGTCGGCCAGCCCGGAGACTGGTACGAGGCGGTGACCGCAATCGATGAGTGGATCCAGGCCACGAGCGATCCGCGTCTGGTCATCGCGGGCGATTTCAACTCGTCGTTCTCGCACCCCGTTTTCCGGCGAGTGACCGCCGGCCTTGCGACAGCTGCTCAGGCGGCGGGCCCGATCCCGTGGCCGACCTGGCCGCAGGAGAAGCCGGTGCCGGCGTTCACGGCCATCGATCACGTCCTCGCGCGCGGCGCGGCTCCCACGGGGTGGGACAGTGCCTACATCGAGGGAAGCGACCACCGGGCGGTCATCGCGAACTGGGCCCTTTGTGACTCTGCCCGAGGCGTCAGCGGCTGAGCGAAGCGAAGCGCCGGATCGACAGTGGAACGAATACGACGAGCATCACGATGGTGATCAGCAGCACGTAGATCACCGGATGCTGCAACGGCCAGGCGTCAGTTGTTGCACTGCCGCTGGGGGCGTTGCCGAACAACTCCCGGGCCGCCTGCACGAGGGCCGAGACCGGGTTCCATTCGGCGATTACCCGAAGCGGGCCGGGGAGGTTCTCGCTCGGCACGAACGCGTTGGAGATGAAGGTCAGGGGGAACAGGATCAGGAACGAGGCGTTGTTGATGACCTCGGGGCTTCGCACGATCAGCCCGAGGAACGCCAGCACCCACGAGAGCGCGTAGGCGAAGACCAGCAGCAGCGCTACTCCCGCGATGAACTCGAGGGGAGATGACTCGACGCGCCACCCCACGACGAGGCCGGTGAGCATCATGACGATCAGGGAGAGAACGTTGATGACGAGGTCGCCGACCGTCCGTCCGATGAGCACTGCCGACCCGCTCATCGGCAGGGTGCGGAAGCGGTCGATGATGCCGTCCTTGAGGTCTTGGGCCATCGCCGAGCCCGAGTATGTCGAGCCGAACACGATGGTCTGCGCGAAGATTCCCGCCATGAGGAACGACGTGTAGCTCTCGCCCGGAACCTGAATCGACGAACCGAAGACGAACGTGAACAACAGCACGAACATGATCGGCTGGATGAGGGTGAAGATCAAGATGTCGGGAACTCGGGTCAGCTTCTTCACGTTGCGCCAGGTGGTGACGTAGCCGTCTGAGAGGAACCGACTGAACGCCGTACCGGGCCGGGGCTGCAGTGTTGTGCTGGACGACCCCGTCGTGCGTGCGACCTCGGTGCTCATGCCGCTTCCTCCTCGTCCGTGGTCTGCTCGGCGGCATGGCCCGTCAACTGCAGGAAGACGTCGTCCAACGTGGGCCTGCGCATCCCGGCATCGTGCAGTTCGACCCCGGCAGCAGCGGTGTCGGTCATGATGCGCGAGAGAGCGTCGGCTCCGTCGCTGACCGGAACGACGAGGCCGCGCGCGCCGTCCGATGCGACCGGCCCCGAGCCGTAGCGCGAGAGGATCTCGCGCATCGCGTCGGCGTCGCTCTCGCTCACGAGGCTCACCGCGATCCGCTGGCCACCGACCGAGGACTTCAGCTCGTCAGCGGTGCCCTTCGCGATCACGCGTCCGTTGTCGATGATCGAGATCGAGTCGGCGAGGCGGTCTGCCTCCTCCAGGTACTGCGTGGTCAGGAGCACTGTCGTGCCGCCGGCGACGAGCGTCTCGATCACGTCCCACAGCGCGAGCCTGCTGCGCGGGTCGAGCCCCGTCGTCGGTTCATCGAGGAAGAGGACCGGCGGATTGATGACGAGCGCACCGGCCAGGTCGATCCGGCGCCGCATCCCGCCCGAGAATCCCTTGACGGGCCGGTTCTGGGCATCCACCAGATCGAACAGCTCGATAAGTTCGCGCGCCCGCTGGGCTGA
>NZ_JASBSF010000179.1 GCF_030149085.1 Microbacterium sp.
GGCAGCGGTGATTTCCGACTGGTGTTCAACACCGGGTCTGGCGCGGGGCAGACAGTCTTCCACGTGCATGCCCACGTGCTCGGCGGCGACCTCGCAGAAGGCAGTCTCGGTGGCTGATCCGGACAGCCGCGCGGAATCCGAAGATCGCGTCACGGAGCGGTTGTTCGCCGACGGTGTCGCCATGGTCCAGCTTCTGGGGCCGCAAGACCGGCTGCTGCGCGTCGTCGAGCGCGAGCATCCGGATGTCGACGTACACGTCCGCGGGAACGAGATCACCCTCGCCGGCAGTGCGGTGGCTGTCGCTGCGGCACGGGAACTCGTCGAAGAACTCCTGACGATGACGCGCACCGGTCACGATCTGGCACCAGCGGATGTCTCCAGCTCGAACCGTATCCTGCGAAGCGATGGCAACCCGCGTCCGTCCGAGGTGCTCGGCGAAGCGATTCTCTCGAGCCGTGGTCGAGTCATCCGTCCCAAGACGCTGGGGCAAAAGTCCTATGTGGATGCGATTGAGCAAACGACGATCACGTTCGGGATCGGGCCGGCCGGTACGGGCAAGACCTCTCTGGCCATGGCCAAGGCCGTGCAGGCGCTGCAGCGCAAAGAGGTCAGCCGCATCATCCTGACCCGGCCCGCCGTCGAAGCCGGCGAGCGCCTCGGTTTTCTTCCTGGAACGCTGACCGACAAGATCGACCCGTACCTGCGTCCGCTCTACGACGCGCTCAACGAAATGATGGATCCAGAGATCGTGCCCAAGCTCATGGCGACGGGCACGATCGAGGTTGCCCCCCTCGCATACATGCGCGGCCGCACGTTGAACGACTCCTTCGTTGTTCTGGACGAAGCTCAAAACACCACCCCCGAACAGATGAAGATGTTCCTGACTCGCCTGGGCTTCAACACGAAAATGGTGGTCACGGGCGACATCACGCAAATCGACCTGCCCCAGGGGGCGTCGGGTCTGCGCCTGGTGACGAAGGTGCTGAGCAGGATCGACGACATCCACTTCGCATACCTCACGAGCGATGACGTCGTGCGCCACTCGCTTGTCGGCAGGATCGTCGACGCCTACTCCGAGTACGACGAGCAGCGACTGTCAGCAAAGCGGGAACGCGACGAGGCGAGCGAACTCAGCAATCGTGCTGAGCGCCGAGGGGCGAGCCGCCCTTCCGGTCCGCGCGATCACATGCCCAAGCGAGGACGCCGATGACGATCGAAATCACCAACGAGTCCGGAATCGACGTCGACGAGACAGTCCTGCTCCGGCTCACAGAGAACAACCTCGCTGAGTTGTTCGTCAGCCCGGATGCCGACCTCGCGATCCTCCTGGTCGACGAGGGCGCGATGGAGTCGCTGCACGTCCAGTGGATGGACGAACCGGGTCCCACGGATGTTCTCAGCTTCCCCATGGATGAGCTGCGTCCCGGTACCGAAGATGCGCCGACTCCCGAAGGTCTGCTGGGCGACATCGTGCTGTGCCCGCAGGTCGCTGAGAGTCAGGCTCAGGCTGCCGGTCATTCCACGATGGACGAGCTGATCCTGCTCACGACCCACGGACTCCTGCACCTGCTCGGCTTCGATCACGCCGAGCCGGCGGAGGAACGCGAGATGTTCGCCCTCCAGCGAGACCTCATCGTCCGATTCCACGCGGCCGAACGCCGTCGTCTCAAGCCGTGACCGCGGCCCTGCTGCTTGCCGCAGCCGCCCTCCTGGTCGCCTTCGGTGGTCTGATGGCGGCTGTGGATGCAGCGCTCGGTGTGACCTCCCGATCCGACCTCGAGGAGATGAGCCAGAGCGGTAGCAACGCTGCGTTCATCCGCGGAATCGCCAATGATCCCGCGGCGCACGCCAACGCCGCGGGCTTCATGCGCGTGCTCTCCGAGACAACGGCAGCCGTGCTCGTTACCGTCGCACTGACGATCCTGTTCGACAGCATCTGGTGGGCGATGCTCGCCGCCGCCGTCCTGATGACCGGCATCTCGTTCGTCGTCGTGGGCGCGAGCCCGCGCACGTGGGGCCGTC
>NZ_JASBSF010000113.1 GCF_030149085.1 Microbacterium sp.
GAACTGATCATCCGGGGGTACTGGCAACTCGACGCCCTCTCGAAGGGAAAGAGCGCCGATCAGCGCAAGCTAGAAATCGCCAAGCTCCGCTCGATGCTCCTGCTCGGCCACACTGTTGCGACGTCGGGAACACTCGTCAAGACGGGCCTGGTGTTCGGCATGAACCCGGCCGCCCTCAACTACCCGCAGTTGCTCGCGATGGTGCCCGCAACGATCGCCTGGCTCAAAGAGTCGGTAGCTCGCGAGCAACGCATCGGAAGCGCGCTCGAAGCCGAGTGGCTAGCTCTGATAGCCGAAGACACCCGGTCCGAGTCAGTCGCCGAGTAGTCGCTCCGGATCGAGTGGGCGTGAATCCGGCCGAGCAACCGGCTCAGAGCCGACTCCAGCGACGTGCGAAGAATCTGCGAACAACTGAACACCCGCGAGTATCCCTGAACCTCCGCCAACATGGCCGCGAACCTCTGCGATTCAACGCGAGCGCGTGCAAACGCCAACCACTCTGTGCGTGGGTGCGGGGTTCAAATCCCTCCGTCTCCGCAGAAAAATCCCAGATCAGCGGCTGTTTATTTCGCATCTGCCACGAAATCCGCCATTTCTGCCACGTTTGCGAAGCGTTCCGTTCTGGGCGATCTGAGCTCGATCATGAGTTCCCGCTCATCAACCTGCTCGGTTGCGGCTGGACCGGGCGAAGGTTCAGTGCCGCTGCCCGCGAGACCGCGAGCGCATATCCCTCGGTCTCCAGGGGCGGGGCCATGCGAAGGCCTCCGTTCCTCCACAGCGGCGGATTCGGGCGCGTTCTCCCCACGGCGTCGGATGCGGTGATCGTGGCTGCGCCTGCGTCGGGATGCTGGCCGCATGGGAATCCGCTACTACGCCTATGCCTTCGATGCCGACCTTGCTCAGCAGGCGGTCGATGACCCGCACAGCATCCTCTCCAGCGACCCGCTCGCTGACGCGTGGGGCCTGGAGCCGCACGCGAGCGTGAGTGTCGCGACGTTCGAGCAGGTCTCACCGAAGCGCGACATGCTCTATCTCGACAAGGCATGGTCCGCTTTGCAGTCCCTCACGCGCTCGGGGCCCGGAAGTCCCGCCGCCGGCTCGTGCTACCGGATGTTCGAGGGGAACGTGACGATGCACGACATGGGCTGGGACCCGTGGGTGAGGACGATCCTCCCGGAGGAGGTGCCAGCGATTCGGGACGACCTCTGTGCGATCGACGAGGACCAGGCGCGAACGTGGGCGCGCACTTGGCGAAGCCGGCACGGAGTCGACGATGACGACGAGCTCCGCTACGTCCTCGACTACCTCACGCGGGCACAGGAATTCGTCGAGGCGCTCGCGACAGACGGTCGCGGGATGGTCTACCTCATCGGGTGACTCAGCCCGAGCTATCCGCCGCCGCCGCGTCAACGGATGTCGGTGTGTTCCTTCAGAATGGACGCGTGCCCGCCGTCGCCCAGGTTCTCGAGCTCGCCCAGCTTGCGGAGCGCGATGCGGCGTGGAAGCTGCTTCGAGCCGACAGTGCACCCGTGGTCGCCGGTCTTCTCGGCACCCACCTGGGCGGAGACGAGCGCCGAGTCGACGCTGAGGAGCTGTACGAGCGGATCGATGCCGACCTCGAGCGGCTCCGTGCGCAGGGGCTGATTTTGCCGCTGACTGCGAAGGGGTACTGCGGGGAGTGGCGATCGGCCGGCTTCCTGGTGCGTCGGCCGTCATCGGAAGCGCGGGGTGAGACGCTCGAGCTTTCCCCGGATGCGATCGCCGGGATCCGCTTCTTACAGGGGCGTGCCGCCCCGCGTTCGAGTGTGACCGAGTCTCGGCTTGCGAGTCTTGCGGCGCAGGTCCGTCGCCTCGCGATCGACACCGATCCTGACGTGTCAGCGCGCATCGCGCTACTCGAGGAAGAGATCGAGTCGATTGAGCGGCGGATCGAGAGCCTGCGTTCCGGTGACGAGTCCGCGATCGATGAAGACCGGGCGCTCGAGCGCGTTCGCGACGTGCTGGCGCAGGCGGCGGACGTGCCGGACGACTTTGCTCGGGTGCGTGCCGAGTTCGAGACGCTGAATGCGTCGCTGAGGGCGA
Source organism: Microbacterium sp. (assembly GCF_030149085.1). GTDB lineage: Bacteria > Actinomycetota > Actinomycetes > Actinomycetales > Microbacteriaceae > Microbacterium. The sequence goes on from NZ_JASBSF010000113.1 coordinate 2,083, forward strand.
AGATCGTCGAGTCCGATGTTTCTCAGGCGTCAGTCGTCGACGAAGTCTTCCGCGGAATCGACCACATCTCCGACTCGGATGCAGGCCGCAGTTTCGCTGCCTTCTCCCAGCTCGTGCTCGACCCTGCACTCGGTGCCGCATTCGAGGCCGACATCCGTCGCATCCTCGACCGCAGATTCGCTCGTGATCTCACCTCGGATGAGCGCCGGGCACTGCGCGCCTTCCTCGCAACGCTCAAGGGACGAAGCGCGGAGATCCACGATGTCATCACATTGTTCGCCCGGGCGCTCCGCCGCTACGTGCAGTCGCAGGACTACCAGCGCGACCGGGTCCTGCGGACTCTTCTGCGGGAGGCTCAGCACGCGGGGGTGGAAGCCGCCGCACACACGCGTCCGTGGCATCCGACGTCTCTCACGCTGGATCTCTCGGCCGTTGCGCTGTCGAGCGTCGGGGCGATCGACCTTCACGACCCCGCCGAATTCGCCGCCACCGAAGAGATCGTCACGCAGGCGACATCCCTCGCGAGCCTCGAGGAGCTGCGGGCGATCGCTCGCGAAACCGAGATCGACTTCGACGAACTCACCCGGAACGTCAACGACCTGCTCGCCGAGGTGCCCTCGTGCACCGTCGCAGATGTCCTTGCTCGATACCCCGCGACGCAGGGGGTCGGCAGCGTGATCGGACTTCTCTCGATCGCCGCCGAGCAGGGCACCGTTGACGATGAGCCCGAGGTACTCGCTTGGCAGGGCGCCGACGGAGTTCCGCGTGCGGCGATTGTGGCCGCGCACCGATTCACAGGAGCGGTGGCATGACCGAGTCGACCACGGCGGATGTCGCCCCCGACGAGCACGGAGGCCTCTGGCGTGGCGACGCCGGCGAACTCCCTGATCGCACGAGGCGCGTCTTGCTGCGTCTGGTGCGTGGCCCGTATCTTTCCGGAGCGCGCGAGGCGCAGCTGTGGGCGGTGCTGCTCACCGACGAGGCTGTCCTCCGCTCCCGGCTCGCCGATTTGTTCCTCGAATTGGTCATCGATCGGGACAACGAGTTCGCCTTCGTCCGCAACGCTCCGTCCGAGGACGCCCCGAAGGCAGTGCGGTCTGAGGCGTTGACGTTCCTCGACACCGCAATGCTGCTTGTCTTGCGCCAGACGCTGCTGAGCGAGGAGGGTCGCGGTCGGGTGATCGTCGGGCAGGCGGAGGTGTTCGAGCAGCTCGCCGTGTTCCGCACCCCGGACCGTGATGAGAAGGACTTCGCGAGCCGCGTCAACTCGTCGTGGAACAAGATGCAGAACAAGCTCCGCGTGTTGCACGCCGTTGGCGATGACCGTGCCGAGATTTCGCCCGTGCTCCGACTGCTAGTCGATGCCGACCAGATCCGCGCGATCACATCGGAGTACCACCGGATCGCCCGAGAGGGCGGAGGAGAATTCGCTGCCCCGTCGACGGATGCCGAGGATGACACAGAATGACGATGCTGAGCTTTCCCTCCGACGAGCCGGAGGTCGATCCGACCAGGCCCGGCCAGTGGCGACTCGCCCAAATCGAACTCGTCAACTGGGGCACGTTCGCCGGCCACGTCTCCGTGGATGTCGCGCGCGCCGGCCACCTGTTCACCGGCGCATCCGGATCGGGCAAGTCGTCGCTACTCGACGCGATTGCCGCCGTCCTCACCCCCGACAGGTGGCTGCGCCTCAACGCGGCGGCTCAGGATGGTACTTCCCGGCAGAGCGATCGGACGCTGATGAGCTATGTGCGTGGCGCCTGGAGCAAGGAAGCTGACGAGACTGCCGATCGGGCCACCACGACCTACCTGCGCTCGAAGGCAACCTGGAGCGGCATCCTGCTGCGCTACGAGAATCTCCGCGATGAACCGGTCGTCCTGCTGCGGGTGTTCCACGCACCGGGCACGCGCACCGAACCGACCGCGTTGAAGGACGCACGGATCTTCACCCGCGGTCACGTGAAGCTTCTCGACGTGAAGCCGCACGTCGAAGGCGGAATTGACGCGCGTCGCATGTCGAAGGCCTTCCCCGACGCGCTGATCACCACCGGCGGGAGACACGGACGCTTTCACGAGCGGATCATCCGTCAGTTCGGCTTCCGCGGAGATGCGACGCTTCAGCTTCTCCACAAGACACAATCAGCGAAGAACCTCGGCACCCTCGACGCGTTGTTCCGCGGGTTCATGCTCGACCAGCCAGGGACCTTCGCGCGGGCCGAGACCGCCGTTGAGCAGTTCACGGAGCTCGATGCCGCGCACAAGCACGTGGTCGACCTGAGGAAGCAGGCTGATGCGCTCCGCAAGGTCGACGAGGCGATCACCGCGTTCGACTTGGCCGGCGCTGAGATGGCGGCGATCTCCGATCTGCACGAGGGGGTCGAGCCCTTCACAGCGGGACTCAAGTTGCGGCTCGCGAAGGAAGCTGCGGGCCCCGCACGCGCCGCGCTGGCGCGCGCCGAGAGCGACCTGAGCGACGCCGCGCGAGAGCAGCGGTTGGCGGCAGAGGCGCTGGAAACCGCGAAGGCGCGGGTCCGGGACGAGGGCGGCGCGCGCGTCGAGCTTCTGCAGGAGCGGATCGACAGTGCGCAGCGTGCCGAGGACGTCACTAGGCAATATCGAGCTCAGTTGACCGCAGAGCTGATGCGCATCGGCGCACCAATGCCCGAAGACCCCGGGCAGTTTGCGGAGCTCCTTGCCGCGGCCGTCACCGAGGTTGCGCGCGACATCCCCGCTGTGTCGTATGAGGTCCGTGACGCCGCGAGTCAGGCGCGTAAGGCGCTGGACGAAGTCACCAGGCAGATTCAGGCGCTGAGAGATCACCGGAGCAACCTCGACGAGAAGCTTCTGAGCGCACGACGATTCCTCGCGGACGCTGTCGGTGTGCCGGCATCGACATTCCCCTTTGCGGGCGAGCTGATCTCGGTCGCCGAGCAGCACTCCGCCTGGCGCGGCGCGGCAGAGCGAGTGCTCGCTCCGTTTGCGTCGACGCTCCTCGTGCGGGACGAACATCTTGTCGCCGCACGTCGGGCAGCCGACTCGCGGACACTCGGTGTACGGCTCGTCATCGAAGCGGTCCCGCACGCCGTCGACGAGCCGCGTCGCCCTAAGGATGCCCGCTCGCTCGTTCATCGCCTCACGGTGAGCGATGGGCCCTTCGCGTCCTACGTCCGCAGGCGCATGGCCTCCGAGTTCGACTACGCCTGCGTTTCGCACCCCGACGAGCTTGATGACGTCGAGCGTGGCGTCACGATCGGCGGCCTGGTCAAGCGCAACTCACGCAGGTACGAGAAGGATGACCGTCACGAGGTCGGTGATGCCACTCGATGGGTGCTGGGCGGCGACACCCACGCGCGGCTCGAGGCTTTGCTGGAGCGTCGGCGGGAAGCGATGGCGGCGATGGAGGAAGCATCCGCCCGCGACGCCGAGGCCGACTCGTTTCGTCAGGACGCTGTCAGTCGGCGCGACGTCTTCACACGCGTATCGACGTTCAGCTGGGACCAAGTGGACCTCGCATCCGCGATGGCGGTCACCGCGGCCCAGCGCGACGATCTCCGGGTGCTCACCAGCGAATCGGGGACTCTCCGCGAAGCACAGGAGGCCGCGGAGCGAGCGACCCAGCGACTGGACGAAACGAACGCGAAGCACGCACGGGCGCTCGGAGCCCACGCTGTCGCCCGCAATCACGTCGAAAGCATCGAGGCACACGTCGCCGAACTCGAGGCCACCCCATATATACCGGTCGAGGAGCGGATCGCCGACGCCCTCGAGGGCCGGTTCCGAGCCGAGCGACGCTCCGTGAGCCTGGAGACGGTGGACGAAGTCGCGCGAAAGGTGCAGTCGGCACTCTCGAAGGAGAAGGACGCCTCGGCCAGCCGCGCAGCGGATGCTGAGGCCAGCTTCGCCGGGCGCGCCGCCGAGTTTCGGCTCGGGTGGCCCGCTGCATCCGCAGAGCTGACTGCTGACATCCGCGACCGCTACGGCTACCGGGAACTGCGCGAAGGCATCCTCGCCCGCGGCCTGCCCGAGAAGGAGTCCGAGTTCCGCAAGCTGTTGCGGGAACGATCGCAGGACGTCGTCGCACACTTGCTCAGCGACCTCCGCGACGCCCCGGGTCTCATCCGTGAGCGAATCCTCCCCGTCAACGCATCCCTGGGGCGGTCCCCGTTCGAGGGAGCGGACCGCTTCCTCGAGATCGATGTGAAGACGACGCGGACCCCGGAGGTCGACGAGTTCCTCACCGACCTCCGTCGCATCGTTGAAGGCAACTGGGCCGACGAGTCGGCCGCCGGTGCCGAGCAACGATTCGCCGTGCTGCAGCGCGTAATCGGTCGACTCGGATCCAAGGACCGCGTCGACATCGACTGGCGCAACCGAGTGCTTGACACGAGGCTTCACGTGAGCTTCCTCGCGCGGGAGAAGGACGTCGCCGGCCGCGTTGTGCGGGTGTATGACTCCGCAGAGGGCTTGTCGGGTGGTCAGCGGCAGAAGCTCGTCATCTTCTGCCTCGCGGCAGCGCTGCGGTACCAGCTGACTGAAGAAGAGGACGAGGTTCCGAGGTTCGGGTCGATCGTGCTCGATGAGGCGTTCGACAAGGCTGACAGCCGATACACGCGCAACGCGATGGAGGTGTTCCGAGAGTTCGGATTCCACATGATCCTCGCGACACCGCAGAAGCTGTTGCAGACGCTCGAGCCGTACGTGGGCGCGATCACGTCGGTATCGAACCCCGACCGCAACGCCTCACAGCTGGCGAACGTGGTGTTCTCGGTCGATGAACCTGAGGTCGCCACCCCGCCGCACGCGGAGTCGCGCGCGTGACCACGCTTGTCACACCGTCTGACCTGCGCGCGCGAGCGAAGAAACTCTTCGACCGCGATGCCCGCACCTGGGCCGCCGAGCAGCAGACCGATGTCGTGCTCGACGTTCCGCTCCGCCCGCCAACGGAGCGGGAGGCGCTGGACGATCTCAATC
>NZ_JASBSF010000193.1 GCF_030149085.1 Microbacterium sp.
GGCATCCAAGGGGACCGTGAAGCGCACGCCGATACTGCGACCCGAGGTGTCGATATCGAACGGCGTTGCTGGAGTCACGGTCACCGAGGCAGGATCGACGTCGGCGAGCGACTGCGAGGTCGTCACGATCAGCCGGGATCCGGATGCCGAGATCGCGGCGGACGGGTCGACCTGAACGGTGGTCACGCGTGGCCCCATGAGCACAGTGGCTGCGGCCCCGAGAGCACCGACGAGGCCGATCGCAGCGGCGACCCCGACAAAGCCCAGGACGAACCCGCGCAGGCGCCGTCGTACCGCCCGCTGCCGCCGCGACGGGACCGCGCCGCTACCGCGCGGGCTGGCTTCAGTACTCATACGGGTCCTCGGGCTCGGGCACAGCCTCAACCGACTCGGCGGCGATGTGCAGGCGCCCGTCCGAGTCCGAGCGAACCGTGCCCGTCACGGTCGCCCACTCGCCTTCGGGCGCTGCCGTACCGCCCCAGGCGATCGGAACTGCTGCCAGTTGCGCGTCGATGACGCAGTGGGTGATGACGAACCGCGAGAGCAGGAAGCCGGTCCCGGCATCTCCGGGGGCGACGAACCCGGTCAAGGTGACGGCGTCGCCGTCGAAGGATGCCGGGTCTGTCGCCGTCGCGAACACCGTCGCCCACTCGCCCACCCCGAAGGTCGCCGTATCTCCCGTGGATGCCAGGGTGACGACATCCCTCCCGCCGAACAACACCGGCGTGGTGGAGGTACTCGTCGAAGCGAACTGCGGCGACAGCGACGACGGCGGCAGGGCGAGGGCGCCGATCACGACGGCGCTCGCAAGCACTCCGGCGACGACCGTGCCGGCGAGGGCTACCGGATGCCGAATGTGCGCGTGGTCATGCTCGTGGGCGCTCGCCTCCCCGTGATCGTGTCCGTGGTCGTTTTCGGCGCCCAGCGGAAGCGCGAAGGATGCGACAGCTCCGACCAGCACGATCACCGACATCCCGACCGCGAACCACGCCGATTCGGGGTTGATGTAGAGCGACAGTCGGCCCGTCACCGCAAGCCCGACGGTGAGGACGGCGAGCGCTGAGGCAAGTCCGACGCCGAGCCAGCGCGTTCCGAGGGAGCCGAGCCTAGGCAAGAAGGTTCACCACCGTCCCCATGGCGAAGGCCGACAGAACGACGACCACGACGATCCCGACGAGGGTGCGGGTCGTGAAGGTCGTGCGCAGCAGGGCGAGCATCTTCACGTCGACGAGCGGCCCGACCAGGAGGAAGGCGACGATCGAACCGGGAGTGAAGGTCGAGGCGAACGAGAGCGCAAAGAACGAGTCGACGTTGGAGCAGATCGAGACGACCATCGCGAGAGCGATCATGGCGACGATCGACAGTGCGGGGTTGGACCCGATCGCCAGCAACACGTCCCGCGGGATGAGCACCTGCACCGCTCCGGCGATGGCGGACCCGATGATGAGCGCGGGCATGACGGCGCGCAGTTCGATGACCAACTGGGCGAGGCTTCGGCGTCCCTTGCCGCCGGGCTCGTGCGTGACCAGTTCGCACGTGTCGCGGAACCGGTCGGTCAGCAAGGCGTCGGGGCTCGGATGCCGACTGTAGAGCCAGCCGAGCAGGTTGGCGATCAGGAACCCTCCCACCAGGCGCGCCACCAGGATGCCGTCGCTGAAGCCGAAAGCCTGATGAGTCGTGATGATCACGATCGGGTTCACGATCGGCGCCGCGATGAGGAAGGTCAATGTCTCAGGCACCGTGAACCCGCGCATCAGCAGGCCGCGTGCGAACGGGACGTTGCCGCACTCGCATACCGGGATGAACATGCCGAGGAGGGAGAGCACGCCGCGCCGCAGCCACGGCGTGCGCGGCATCCATCGCTCGAGAACCCCTGGCGGGATCCAGACCTGCACGACGATCGAGAGCACCACACCGAGCACCACGAACGGCAGTGACTCGATCAGGACGCTGATCGCGAGGGTCAGACCGTCCTGCGCTCGCGTCGACAGGGGTGAGGTGAACAGCGACGGTGACAGAAGGTCGATCGCGACCAGGATCGCGA
>NZ_JASBSF010000220.1 GCF_030149085.1 Microbacterium sp.
TCCTTGCTGCGAACGACCAGATGGCCCTCGGGCTCATGGCAGGGCTCGCCGCGAGCGGCATCCGGGTTCCGAACGATCTCGCGGTCGTCGGCTTCGATGACAACCCGGATGCGGCGTTCTATGCGCCCGCGCTCACCACGGTTCGCGTTGATGTGCTCGGTGACGCGCGCCGCTGCGTCGCCGAGGTTACGGGGGGCTCGACCGGGGGGCTCAGCACAGCGTCGGCTCCGGCTCGGCTCGTCATCCGGGCCTCGAGTGCGCCGCTGACGATCTGACCTCCCGGGGCGTGGTGCTGCGACGGTCAAGACTGGCGGATCCCAAGTGTTACCGGTAACATTCGGGGCGTGCCCAGTCGGTGCAGACAAGCGCGACGACGAGGGTGTCTCGGAAGGATTCATCGATGACCGAAATCGACAGTGCCCATTTCGACAGTGCCGTCAGCGAAGCGATCGCTCGGGTCCGTGCCGATGTCGCGGCGTTGCATTCCGAACTGGTTCGCTACGGACTGATCGTCTGGACCGGCGGGAACGTCTCGGGTCGCGTTCCGGGCGCTGACCTGTTCGTCATCAAGCCGTCGGGCGTCTCGTACGACGATCTGGCCCCCGAGAACATGATTCTCTGCGACCTCGACGGCAACGTCGTTCCCGGCAGTGTGGGAAGCGAACGCTCGCCCTCGAGCGACACCGCCGCTCACGCCTACGTGTACCGCCACATGCCCGAGGTCGGCGGGGTCGTTCACACCCACTCGACGTACGCCGTCGCGTGGGCAGCGCGCGGAGAAGAGATCCCGTGCGTCATCACGGCGATGGCCGATGAATTCGGCGGGCCGATCCCGATCGGCCCGTTCGCGATCATCGGCGACGACTCGATCGGCCGCGGCATCGTCGAGACACTGCGTGGTCACCGCTCACGCGGGGTCCTCATGCAAAACCACGGACCCTTCACGATCGGGTCGAGCGCGAAGGATGCCGTGAAGGCCGCCGTCATGCTCGAAGATGTCGCCCGCACCGTGCACATCGCGAAGCAGGCGGGGCCGGTGATTCCGATTCCGCAGGAGGCGATCGACAGCCTCTACAACCGCTACCAGAACGTGTACGGCCAGTCGACGGACGACCGTCGATGAGCGCCCTGAATACGGAAGAAGGCCGCGAAGCGATCGCCGCCGGGCGAGCGAGCCTGGGGATCGAGCTCGGCTCGACCCGCATCAAAGCCTGCCTCGTCGACGAGCGTGGACGGGTGCTCGCGATCGGCAGCCACGAGTGGGAGAACAGTTACGTCGATCGGGTGTGGACCTACCCCCTCGATGAGGTGTGGGCGGGCATCCAGGCTGCGTACGCGGCGCTCGGCATCCGGGTTAAGCACGCCTACGGGATTGTGATCGAGTCCCTCGCGAGCATCGGCATCTCGGCCATGATGCACGGGTACCTGGCCTTCGACGCCCACGACCAGGTGCTCGTGCCGTTCCGCACCTGGCGCAACACCAACACGGGTGCTGCAGCGAGCGAGCTCAGCGCCCTGTTCGGTGTGAACATCCCGCTTCGCTGGTCGATCGCCCACTATCGGCAGGCGATGCTGGATGCCGAGCCACACGTCGGCGCCATCGACCATCTCACGACGCTCGCCGGCTACGTCCACACCGCTCTGACCGGCCGCCGTGTGCTCGGTGTCGGCGACGCGTCGGGCATGTTCCCCATTGATCCGGCCACCGGCAGCTATGACGCTGACCTCGTGTCGTGCTTCGATGCCCTAGCCGGCGACGCCGCGCCGCGTCGCCTCCTCGAGGTGCTCCCGACCGTCCTGCCGGCCGGCGCCGAGGCGGGGGAGCTCACCGCCGAGGGTGCCGCACTGCTGGACCCGACCGGGGCGCTGCGGCCCGGCGCGGTGTTCTGCCCACCCGAGGGTGATGCGGGTACCGGCATGGTCGCGACCAACGCCGTCGCCCCCCGCACCGGAAACGTCAGCGCGGGCACGAGCATCTTCGCGATGATCGTCCTCGAGCGTCCGCTGTCGGCCGCGCACGACGAGCTCGATATCGTCACGACTCCCGCCGGTGACCCCGTCGCGATGGTGCACTGCAACAACGGCGCCTCGGAGCTTGCCGCGTGGGTGGGTGTCTTCCAGCGCTTCGCGGACCTCATCGGCTCCCCGCTGCCGCCCGACTCGGTGTACGAGGCCCTGTTCACCGAGGCGCTCACCGCCGCACCGGATGCCGGGGGCATCCTCTCGTACAACCACCTCTCCGGCGAGCCCATTGCGGGCCTCGACGAGGGCCGACCCTTGGTCATCCGCACCCCCGACAGCCAGCTCACGCTGGCGAACTTCCTGCGCTCGCAGCTGGCGGGAGTGTTCGCGACGCTGAGCCTCGGGATGCAGGTGCTCGATGACGAGGGCGTCGAGGTCGACCGGATGCTCGCGCACGGCGGCATCTTCCGCACCGCCGGTGTCGCCCAGCGGGTGCTCGCCGCCGCGCTCGATACCGCTGTGTCGGTCGAGCGGCACGCTTCCGAAGGCGGAGCCTGGGGCATTGCGGTTCTTGCCGCGTACACCGCGGCCCGCCACGCGGGTGCCACTGACGCATCGCTTGCGGCGTACCTCGATGCCGTCGCTTTTGCTGATGCCGAGTTCGCCACGGTTGTTCCCGACCCCGCTGAGGTGGTCGGCTACACCTCCTACATCGACCGATACCGCGCGGGCCTTGCCGCCGAGCGTGCAGCCGTGACCGCCCTCTAGCTCCCCACCCCTCATCGAAGAAGGATCCTCATGACTTCTCTCAACACGTTCGCGACCCGCGAGGTCTGGTTCGTCACCGGCAGCCAGAACCTCTACGGCGAAGAGACACTCCGCCAGGTCGCCGAGCAGTCCCAGACCGTGGCCGCCGGGCTGTCCGAGCTGCCCATCCGGGTCGTCTGGAAGCCCGTGCTGAAGGATGCCGACAGCATCCGCCGCCTCGCCCTCGAGGTGAACGCCCGTGACGAGGTCATCGGGATCATCGCGTGGATGCACACCTTCAGCCCCGCCAAGATGTGGATCGGCGGGCTTGATGCGCTGCAGAAGCCGCTGTTGCACCTGCACACGCAGGCCAACGTCGAGCTGCCGTGGAGCGAGATCGACTTCGACTTCATGAACCTGAACCAGGCAGCCCACGGCGATCGGGAGTTCGGGTACATCCAGACCCGCCTGGGTGTTCCCCGCAAGACCGTCGTCGGGCACGTCTCGAACCCGGCAGTGCGCGACCAGATCGAGACGTGGCAGCGCGCCGCTGCGGGCCTTGCCGCGATGCGCTCCCTGAAGCTCGCCCGCTTCGGTGACAACATGCGCTACGTCGCCGTGACCGAGGGCGACAAGACCGAGGCCGAACTGCGGCTCGGCGTGCAGGTCAACACCTGGGGCGTGAACG